>JAZLFG010000022.1:0-12731 GCA_045615685.1 Faecousia sp. | reverse complement strand
CGCCGCCATTCCAGCTATGACCAGGCGCCGCCACCTCGTCACCCATATACGTATCGCCGCAGCGGGTGCAGGTGTAGGTCGTGTAGCCCTTTGCCGTGCAGGTGGGGGCCGTCACAGAGGCCTCATAGGCATGGCCCAAAGGACCGGACGCCGCCTTGAATACGTACTTGCAGAAGTTGTAGATGCCGCTGGAGGTTGCGGGATCACCATGGTCGGAGCCGGGGATTTCCCACCAGGTATGCGCAATTCCATTGCTGGTAAACAGCTCATGATAGCTCTTTGGGAAGGTGCCGACTACGCTGTCTCTATCGCCGCAGCAGATTGTAATCAGATAAGGCGTTTCATTCTCATACTTTACTTCCTCTTCCTTGAAGACGCCGGGATGGGTCATAAAGCTGTCTTTCCCTGCCACAATACCGGGAGCCGGAGACATTGCACCGATATAGCCGAACATCTCAGGATGATACAGACCAATGGTCAGCGCCTCGCGGCCACCCATGGAGAAGCCTGCGACGGCGGTATTGGCTTTGCCTTCCTTGACAGAATAGTGCTCCTTCACGAAGGGCATGAGGTCATTGACCAGATCGTTGACAAAGTTGTCATAACCCAGCATCGTGGTCTGATTGATGCCGGTGGGATTTGCAGAATTGGGGCTGGAGAACATGTTGGGGAAGACAATGATCATTTCTTCCGCAAGGCCGTCGGCTACCATATTTTGGATGGTAGTGCCGTAGCTCACCATATCGTTCTCGCTGCCCATGACGCCATGGAGAAGATAAAGCACCGGGTACTGCTTGCTTGCATCATAGTTGGCAGGAAGCTGGATGTTGACATTCTTGTTTCTCTTGCAGGTGGTGGAGTAGTAGGTGGTCTTGATAACCTCACCATAGGTAATATCTGTCCGCTTTGTCTTGTAGATATCCGGGCAAAGGGTTTCGATTTCGATCTCGCCCAATCCGCCCGCACCGCCGGCTTCTGTGTAGGTGTCGCCGCACTTGGTGCAGGTATAGGTGGTGTAACCGGCTTCGGTACAGGTGGGCGGTGTCACCACAGCCTTGTAGTCATGCGTGCAGGTCAATTGCACCGTTGTCACGCGCACCGTCAGATCGCCGGTAATCTTGGTGATTCGGTAACCAGAACCGGTTTCCTCCGGAAGCTTCAAATTCTTGTAGCCAGTAGAGGGCTCGACCGTGACCTGATCCAGCGCATAGCCAGCCTCAGGTACAACCACAAAGTTGACCTGACCATCACCGGAAATGTCGATTGCCCCGGTGTCGCTGCTTCTGGCATAGGCCAGTGTTGCCTTCTCTGCATAAGGGCTGTCCGCTGCCTGGCTCTCATACACCGTGACAGAGCAGCCGGTGCAGTCGAAGCGGATGCCAAAGGCCTTCTGATGGCAAACGGTGCATTCGCCGTCCTTAAACTGATGGTCAACCGTAGGCGTTTCATCCGCCACATAGCTGTTGCCGCACTTGGTGCAGGTGTAGGTGGTGTAGCCCTTTTCGGTGCAGGTAGGAGCGGTCACAACTGCCTTATAATCGTGCTGGCATTCTGCCTTTACAGCCTCCGCACGGATCGTCAGATCGCCGGTGATCTTGGTAATCCGGTAGCCGGTACCGGTCTCAGCGGGGAGCTTGAGGTTCTTGTAGTTGGAAGTAGGCTCCACTGTAACGGAGGTCAACTCATAGCCATCCTCAGGCACAACCACAAAGTTGATCTGACCGTCGCCAGAAATGTCGATTGCACCGGTATCGCTATTTCTTGCATAGGCCAGCGTGGCCTTTTCTGCATAGGGGCTGTCCGCTGCCTGGCTCTCATAAACTGTAACCGTGCAGCCGGTGCAGTTGAAGCGGGCGGTAAAGGCCTTCGTATGGCAGAAAATGCATTCACCGTCTTCAAACTGATGATCGACCGCTTCTGTTTCATCTGCCACATAGCTGTCGCCACACTTGGTGCAGGTGTAGGTGGTGTATCCGCCCGCCATGCAGGTGGGAGCAGTCACAACCGCTTTATAATTATGCTGACATTCCTGCGCTTGCGTTTCAAAGCTCAGGTATTCCACCAGGTAGTTATAACCGGTGGCCATGCCGGAGTAGGCATCCATGCAGATGGTGTCGCCGGTGATGCCTGTATCCTTGTAGGAGAAAATCTCGGTGAAATTGTTGCCGTCGGTGGACCAGTAGCACACATAATCGTCACCGGACTTGGCGATGCGGAACCAGTGGGTGCTGGCAGATTTCAGGCCGGAAGCGGTACTCTTGGTCTCTTGGGTAATCTGGCCATTTTGGCGAAGGAAGTCCTGAATGGTACCGTCGCCGCCGCGGATGCCCACGCAGTTGTTGTAGTCATCCATGGCATAGAAGCCAAAGAACTCATAGTAGCCCTGGGAATTGCCCTGGTTGAACTGGAACTTAATGGTGGCCGTCCAATCGCCCTCGGCAGGGATTTTGATCAGATCCTTCGGCGTAGTAGCTGCAGTGCCGGAAAGCTGGTCATTGGCAGGCTCGAATGCGTCGGCCGTGGAGACTAAGTACAGGCCCTGACCTGGGCGAATCGCCGCAGAGGCCGGATTCTCAATGGTAAATTTGCTGGAAGCTTCTGCCTTTGTAAAGTCAATATTGGTTAGCACCTTCAGCATCGGGATTGCTTCGGTCTTCTTTTGGCCGCAGCGGGTGCAGGTGTAGGTCTTGACGCCCTCGGCAGTGGTGGTGGGCGCTTTGGTGATGACGCCCGCATCCCAGCTATGGCCCAGGGCCGCAGTCCGGCTGTCTATATAGGTGTCGCCGCACTTGGTGCAGGTATGGGTGGTATAGCCCTCTGCAGTGCAAGTGGGGTTCGTGACCACAGCGGTATACGTATGATTGCAGGTCTCTTCGCCGCTCTTTACTGCCTGGATGGTCACCGTTAGGTTGTCCGTGATCTTGGTAATGCGGTAGCCATTCTCAATGCCGGTTTCTGTGGGAGGCTTCAGGTTCTTATAGCCCTTGGATGGCTCTACTGTAATATCTTCCAGCACATAGCCCGGATCGAGCGATACCACAAAGTTCACCTGGCCATCGCCGCTGATATCCACAAGGCCGGTGTCGCTGGCTCTTGCATATGCCGAGGTGGCATTTTCCTCAAAGGGGCTGTCCTCCGCCTGGCTCTCGTAGGCCGTCACGGAGCAGTGGGTATTGGTGACAAAGCTGACCGTATAGGGCACCAGGCCACAGACGGCGCAAGCACCATTCACAATATTGTGAGGAATCGGCGCAACTTCATCGCCCACATAGCTATCGCCGCAGATGGAGCAGGTAAAGGTGGTATAGCCGCTGGCCGTGCAGGTGGGCGCGGTGAGCTTGCCCACATAATCGTGGGTGCAGACCGTGGAGCCCTCCACATGAATGGTGACCGGCTGAGAGGACGCGGTGCGCGTGCCCTCGTTGATCTTCACAGTCACATCCACATCGGTCGCAAACTTGGGCCTCGTCACCTTACCGGCGGAGGAGATCACGGAGGGATCGCTGGAGGTCAGCGTCATGGTGTAGCCATGGGGAATCTGATCCAGGGCAAGATCCGAAGATGTGCTGGCGGGCAAATCCGCTGCCACATAGTCGGCCACGTTCTGAATCGCCCACTGGAGGGCTTCCTCATTGGTGATCTTCGTCATACCATCCTTAGAGCGGACGACATAGTATTCAAAATAGGCGTCGATGGGCGCACTGTTGCCGTTCTCGGTGGCAAAGAGGGCAATCTTGGGGGCAGTATAGTTTGCCGTGCGGCCATTGTTGTTGATCGTGGTATAGTTGATGCCGTCTGTAGAATAGGAGAGCTTGTAGCTGTTGCCAATCTTCTCAATGGCAAAATATACAGTGACTGTGCCATCGGAGGCTGCACTCACCCTATAGCTAGTGCCGCCGCCGCCACCCCAGCCGCCCATGCCGCCGGAGCTGGAAAGGGTGGTATAGGTACCGTTGGACTCATAACCGGCTTCAATGTTCAGGGTGCTGGTCTGGCAGCCGATGGTCATATAGTTGTTTTCATCCTGCATGACCATCATTTTGGCCTGCTGGGAGTCCGCCTTGGGCGCGACCGGGAAATGCACCTTGGTCACGACCTTGAAGTCGCCCTTTGTCTCGGCAACGAAGCAGTTCTTCCAGCCGGAGGTGTTGCCCCGGATATCTGCTTTCTGCGTGGGCATGACAAGGCCCTTGCCCTTGACAAGGCTGTAGCCGGTCTTGTCCTCATTGAGGACGCTCCAGTCATTGCTGATGGATCCATTGGCAAAGTAGCAGCTATAGGGGCCGACTCTGACCTTGGTCGTGATATTGAGGGTCATGGAGCCTGCAATCTTGGTGAGGCGATAATACCCCTCCGTGCCAGTCTCATCCGGGCCCTTGAGGTTTTTATAGAGGACGGGCGTGGCGGTGAGGCCATCGAGCTCATAGCCATCGTCCACATGAACCAAAAGGTTAATCTGTCCTTCGCCGGAGGAATCAATCTCACCGGTGGTACTGCTGCGGGCATAGACAAAGGCGGGATTGGTCTCCCCTTCGCCGGTGAGATCCTGGGTCGGGTAAGCGATGACGGAGCAATGCGCATCGCAATGGATTGCAACCTTGTAGGGCTCCGCGCCGCAGTAGATGCAAACGCCGTTTTCAAACACATGGTCGCAGATGTACTCCTGGGTCGCTACGTTGATGGTAATGGGCCCCGTGACCTTAGTGACACGGTAGACGCCATCGCCGATTTCTTTAAGGTTCTTGAAGTTGGCTGCAGGGGTTACCGTCACGCCGGTCAACTGGTAGCCATCGGTCAGATTGACGCGGAAATTGATCTGGCCTTCGCCTGCATAGTCGATCTCGCCGGTCTCGCCGTCGCGGGCAAAGGCCTCCTTGACATCGGCATGGCCCTCGCCAGTGGTATCCTGGGTATCATATACCGTGACCGAGCTGTGGCTGCCGCACTGGAAGATGGCGCGGTTGCCCTCGTCCTCGATCTCCCGGGTCATGTTATTCGAGAAAAATTTCGAACGGGCACCGACATAGGTTTCAAGGTTGTCCACATAATCGCGCCAGGTATTCGTGGCCTTAAAGTTCTGCTCGTACTCCGTGCCGCGCTCTTTTACCTGCGCAGAGCCCATGTTGGTGTTGTTATAGGTCTCACGGCTATGCGGGTCTTTAATAAAGTTCATTTCCGCAGAAGCCTCGATCTCCTGAGCAAGGGCTTCTACATTCGCCGCTGCGTCATCAAAGGCCTGGTGATAGCGGTTATAAACCTTATAGACCTCGTCCATGAAGTCCGCATGGCTGGCCAGGGTTTTGAACAATGAGGTGCCGTTGACCTGCTGCACATACCAGCCATAGCCACTCATCTCGTCCACGTTGCCAAGCGCAGCGTTTCTGCTCGAACGGCCAAGGGCATTGTCGCAATCCCAGACCGGGCCAGCAATTAGCTTATCCGATATACCGGTGCCGTCCCGGCGGAACAGCTTGCTGCCGGCATTTACATCGTAGTCCTTGACATACTCCTGCATCAGATACAGTGCAGCCCAGGTGGTAAGATCGATATATTCGGTATAGTATCTGCCCTGGGAATTGTAGCCATTGGACGCACGGATGGCGTCCCACGCCTCCTTGGTCCAGCCCTGAATCTGGCTTGCCGCAGCCTTGATATTCGCCACGGATTCCACACCATCGGGGAACAGATCGGCGCCAATCTTCTTGATGGTAATCCGATCGTTCAGACCACTAAGCGTAAAGGTCGGGTCGCCGCCCTGCTCTACAGAAGGCTCCGTCTTATTGTCATGCTCCAGAAGATAACCGCCCGACGTGACAAAGGAGTCATACTTGGGGGTGACAAGATAGGCGCCCTGATATTCGCCGTTCATCCAAACATCCGCCATAGCGGAGTCCAGGCCAACACCCATCGTGTTTGCAAGGTCATAGGCAATTTTATTGCGAAGGAGGGAATGGTCGGCAATGTTACTCAGCAGGCTCCATTTTTTTGTCTTGTCGGAGTCAATGCCCAGAATGTTGGTTTTGGTGTCGAGTGTGATATTATAGGGGCGCTTCAGCACAGCAGAAAACCAGGTATAGTTGCCGCGACCCTTGATCTGCGGCAAGCCGTAGCGTTCGCCGTCGATCACAATCTCACCGGTGCAGCTCGTCTCGTGATCACGGTCGGCGTTCATAGCACTGATGGTGCCCTGGCTTTCGTCAATCTCAATGAAGATCGGCTTGACCGACGCAGAGCCCTGATAGGTTGTCACCTCAAAGGTAGAAGTCGTGTTGCCCTTGGTGAAGGTATAGGTCTTGGTCTTGCCGGGCGCCGGAACCGGCAGCTTGCCGCTTTCGTAGCTGACGTTTCCGTCCTTGGCCTGCAAACCGTTGTCCCAGGAGAAGAAGCACTTCGCGGGATCGACATTGCCCGGCAAAAACAATTGATAGCCAGTGGTCGTGGTGGTGCCACCACCCCAGCCGCCGCCCCAGCCGCCACCGCCGCCGGAAGTGCTGCTTTTATATAGATTAATTTGAGACGGAATCTGATTGGTTTCTGACGGGGCCACCCACATCGTGGTAGGCAGATCACCCTCCGCCGCGAAGGCCGTGAGGTTGGCCACTGGCAGAAGGGAGAGGATCATGCAGAACACCAGCGCAATACTTAGTATTCTTTTTTTCATACTTTTTTCCTCCATTTTATTCTTGTGTGCATATGGGCATTGCACTATACCGCAGTCGATGCGTGGCTTTACTCGATTGCCGTATGTATATGATCCACCATATTTCACCATATATTATAGTAAATATAATTAGAAAAAGCAACAGAAATTAGAGTAAATTTCTTTTTTACTTTGTAAAATTTATTTGAATCCCTCTTCTGGCAATGCGATCAACCGTTCAATAGCATTGCACGCAGCGCCAGTGTGATAATGATGGCCATAGCAGTGCTCGCCAGGGTGCCCACCAGGTAGCGCTCTGCAAATCCCTGCTGCTCAAACTGCTTGAACCTGGCCAGGCTTTTCGCCGTCAGCACAAATCCAATGCCCCCAAGCTGGCCAGAAAGCACCAGCACCGCAAGGATCAGTCGCTCCAGCTTTCCAATGATCCTGCCAGTCTTAGGTTCCTGAGAAAAGTCCGCCTGCGCTGTTTCACCGGAAAGCGCATCAAAGAGCTTTCGTACAAACACACAGGCCGGATCCCACAAAATGACAAAAATAAGGCCATAGGTCATGGCCTCAGGGAAATACCTCCAGCCATTGGCCCTCATCCAAAGCCAACCTGGCACTTCCTCCAGCCGAAACAGTCGCCAGGTGAGCACTATTGAGATCAAATGCAGGGCTTGATCTATTAAAAATATCCAGAAGTCTCCCTTATCCTGCAAAACTCTGCGCTCCAGCACACATTTTACCTCATCAATGAGCAAATGAGATAGCATCAATACCAGCGAGGGCACAATGGCACAGGCTGCCTTTGCGCAGAAAAAACATGTTGCCGACAAAACGATTCCATAAATTCCGCTATGGAGTAGAAGCGCCCTCTGCTGTTTCCGCTTTGCTCGCGCAAGATGCTCTGGCTGAAGGGTAAAATCCGCCAAAAAATGAGCGATGAACAGTGCTGTCAACATTCTCTCTCCTCCCTTAGATCCTGCATCAGCCGCAGTGCCGTGAGGGCGGCATAGCGCGAGGCAAAAATATTGGCCGTTTTCATGGTTTTTTCCACACTTTGTCGGCTGATGCCACAGCAGGTGGAAACCGCCGTGGGCATCCCGCGTCTTCGACCCGGCGTGGCATCGTCTATCTTCAGATTCGCCGGTTCTATGACGGTCAGCTTTTCTTCGATCGTTTGAAACAGCGGCCGACTGTGCATTCGCTGATAATACGCATACTGTCCTCTTTGGCGCATTACATCTGAAAGCTCCCCCAGCTGCGCCAATGCCACAGTGCCCGGAGTCGCAACGGGATAGAGCAGCTCTGTCAGAAGCAGCAGCTCATTCTGCCTCAGAGTGTAGCACTGGGTTAAAACACTCTCCATCTCCACAGCAAAATTGATGAAATGATCCTGAACGCTGCCAGAGGAAAACACCACCGGCGTATCGTCCAGATTGCCTGCCCTCACAATTGCCCCCCTGGCCCGGTGATATGCCTGACCATCCTGCGCCGTGCTTCCCTCTCCATCTATCTGTACGTCCCAACTGCCCACGCCAATTCCGGCGCGAATCTTCACCGGGTGCAGCAGCATCCGGAATAGTCGCACATAGTGATAGGCCCCCTCTGCCTGACAAAAAAGCCCTTGCAGCTCATCCCCGGCGCTGAAAGCCACCGCCCGCTCCAGCGACGGAGAAAACAGGCGATTGAGGGTGTCACAGATTGCGAGGATATAGCTCTGAATTTCATACCGATCCTCCTGGGTGTATCCCCGGGAGCTCTTTAAATCAATCATTAGCGCTGTGTATTGGTCCACAAAATCACCTCCGTAAGAACCACCTGGCCATATTTTGCAAAATATAGGCTCCTTGTAGTTTTCTTCTAGAATATATCACAATTCTCATCGTATCGCAATCTAAATTAACTGCGTTTTTGAAACGCAACTTAATATGGGTGCGTTTATGTAATGCAACCAGATTGAGTCGCATTATAAAACGCATTCAAAAACCGCGCAGCACATGGAACAAAATCTCCTATGCTGCGCGGGGACTCCATCAGGGAGTGATATGCTCTGCCCAATCGGGCGAAAGCTCGATGTCCTCCAGGCAAACGTTGGCGCTGGTTTGGCCGCCAGTTGCCGGGAAATAGTAGTAGCCATAGGCATTGAGCTTCCCCTCCCGGTCGAGGTATGGCTGCGCTGCCAGGAGGTTGTCCTCCGACATGGTGGTCTGCAGGCAGTCTTCAAACACGCCAAGATTGCTTGGATCCAGCGCGATATATTGCCGGAAATCGCTGAAATTGATCCAGAAGACATTGGAAAAAGCCAGCTTAACCTGCGCAAGATATTCTTCCTGCGTCATACCGTAGGCCTCGATCAGGGCGTCGTTGGAAAGCTGCGTTTGCTGGGAGATCGAGACATTATACACATAGCCTTTCGTACCCTCCATATCTGTAGATACCTCGATCACGAGGGAGAGCACATCGTCGTTGATCGCCCAACTGTAGGAGATGTCGGTATAATAGGGCTCCAGCATTCCGACATTCTCATTGTTGTATTCTACCGTCTCGATCAGCTCTGCGTTATAGAGCATCTGATAGATTTCGTCATTGAGGGCACGGATTTCCGGGCTGTCGAGCATAAACTTGGGGATCGCATAGTTAAACTCATGCGTTTGGGACTGTCCGCTTTCGTCATCGTCCATATACGCATAGGTGTAGGTAAAGGCATCTGTCACCAGCATAGGCTCGCCCTCGTGAAGCTGCTCCTGCGTAACCGGAAAAGGCTCGTCCAAGGCCGCAGCCGGCGGCGTCAGAGCGGTGTCGGCTTCCTGCGCGTCGTTCACCGGCGCCTTTGCGCCGCAGCCAAGTGCGAAAAGAAGCGTGGTAAGGATAAGAAGAATGCGGATATATTTCATAAAAGTTACCTCGATTCAGACAAGATGGAATGTATTATAACACACTTTACGTCGAAATGGATGATCAAAAAGAAAATTTTGTTATCGAAGGGAACCGGTTTGGGCTATATGAAATATGCTTGCCTGTAGGTCTTAAAAATTCAAAAAACTATGGGATCAACATAAGTGCAATACTTCTGGGATTTTCACTCTTTTTTACTTTGACGCTCACTACGTCTCCCACCTGGACGCTCTCACTCTCCGCTACCTTGCCAGTCACGCCCGGGCAGAGCGTCACAAGGAAGCCCTTCGGCAGCAGCCGCTCTACTGTGCCCTTGAGATACATATCTGGCCGAATCTGCTCGAAGCAGGTTACTTCCACAGCAGTTGGGACCACCTCATCCGCAGTAGGCAATGGATCCGAGAGATTTTGAAACTTTTTCAGCGACATATAGGACACCATCTGTGGGTCCTTGATTATCGTGCGCTTCATAAGGAGGAAATTTCGAATGCTGGGATGCTGGAGAAGGTCTTCTCCATAGATCTTCTTTTCCTCCACAAAGCGCTGATATGCGCCAATGAGCGCCTGCACTCGACTGGCCGTAGCTTCATTTTTTTCTGCCCGATCTACGCACAGCTTACCGCTGCCATAGAGGGCCTCAGGTTGACTTTCCCACAAATTATCAATCGTCACTGCAATTCGGCCCATCCCCAGGGGCTTCCCCATGCCGATGGTTTGATAGCAGTTCTCTCCGAGGCAAATACACCACAAAAGCAGCCCCAGCTCATCCTCCCGAAGATTTCGATACGAAATCGTACCCGTGAAGGAGGTTCCCTCCGGCAGAGGGCAAATTGTAGTAGAAATCTTTGCCGACTTCGACTCTGTCCAGCAGGCTTCCTTGAGCCAGTACTGCTTGATTCCACGCATCTGAAAGCCCTGAACGTTATAATTCTCCCCGTTGCACACATAGCCCGGATAAAAGCTCAGCTTGGGTTCGCCCAGAATCGTACAAAAGGGCGTACATGTCTTGGCTCCTTTATTCGCTACCAGGTTTTCCACTGTCACCCGGGAAGCAATAGCTTTTTCCTCTCCTGCAAAGCCAAAGATGGCATAGGCATAGTCCAAGAAAGGGGTCGTATCCACCTTGGGAATCCCCTCTCCTATTGTGTTTTCATACTGAATGCGAAGATATTGGCTCATTCCAAAGCTTCGGATTTCGCCATCTTGTGTATAGAACACAGGCTTCCTTTCGCCGCTCTTCGGAAGAGCCCAGAAGCTTGGATCCGCCTTATTTTCCGATGTGCCACCCAGCACACCCTTTCGTGCTTCATAGTCCTCAATGTAGGCGATCACTTCCTTCTCTGTTAGCGAAATGACATCCTCGGAGCTGCTTTCCGGAAAGAAGTAGAGCGTTTTTTGACCCTTCATCTGGCCGACGCCCAGCAAATAACCGGATATGGCGCCTTCCTCTTCGGACTGCAAAAGCGTACCATCTTCTTTACACCATGCCCGCTCGCTAAACGCCCATCGATCTTTCCAAGGCGCGGCAGACGGGCTGGCTCGCTTGATTTTGATAATTTCCTGATCGGTCTTTTGGATAAAATAGTTTTCCGCCTCCCGATAGAGAAAGCCTGTGTAAACCTTTTGGGGAATACCATTTCTGTCTACACCCAGATTTTTACGGTAGGTTTCCTTCAGCCCTCCGTCAAGGGAAGGCCTGGCAGATGCAATTTTTCGATAATAGAGGCGGTAGTCATTGTAATCTTCCTTTTCCCGCAGTGCGCCAAAGCCTAGAATCTGCATATTCTGCCGCAGCAGGCCCCGAAAGGAAGAGCCGGGAATGGCATACTGTCCGGCAGCATCTCGAAAAAAATCTGCCTTATCTCCTTTTTTTCCGTTGGAGATGAACACGGGCGTTGCGGCCGTGAGCGTCAAGGTAATTTTGCCAGTGAAAAGCTTGTCATCCCAGTGATCCTGCGTGGGAATATCTGAAAGATCCTTGTAGCGTGCCAGAGGATTCTGCTCCAGCGGTATAAAATTATAGGGCGCGTGCGCCTTCTTGCTTTCACTCATTGGGTTTCCTCCCCTGGAACAAGACGAATTGCTGCGATATAGCACTGGCCGTCCTCATCACGCAGCAAATGCTTCCGAAGAATCAGTTGAACGCCTTTTATTTTCAGCGTTTCATCGATGTAGCGCTCTTCTTCCCTCTCCAGCAGTTGAAATGCCTCCAAGGCCAGATCGGTGCGCAGGAATCGGATTTCCCTATCTTTCCAAAAGAAATGTGCCTCAATCCACTCGTCGGGTGTCATCGTCTGAGGCATCTGTGCCAAGCAAACCCCGCTGTAGCCATAAATCAGGCAATAAGGTGCAGCTTGTGCCGCAACCAGCGCCTCATCCAATTGCATTTTCTCAACGCTCATACTGCGCCTCCCATCCGGCAACCACCTGGCTTTTGTCCTCCATCGTCGTCTTACCCGCTTCTACACGAAGCACCGCGTCTCCCTCTGGGCCGCAAATCGAAACATACAAAGAACGGACCATGCCTCTGCCAATTGCCTTCGTCCCGCCCAACTGATAAAGCCCCAGGCCTAAATCCCGCAGCGCATAGAGAATAAGCAGGCAGCCCTTCTTCTCTTTCGTTGGCACAAGGATTTTCCATTTGCATACACCGCCGCTTGGCTCTTCAATAAACAGTGCGCCGCGAATTGTGCCGCCGCTGAGCTTGTTGATACGGATTCTGGTAATCTCCCGTTTCGGTTTCTTAGCAGAAATCGCGGCGTCAGAAAAGATAATTTTGCCCGCAAGCCCTTGATTCTCGCCAGACTCCGGCTCTTTTCCCATAAGCGCCTCCAGTTCCTCCGGTGTCATTCCCAGATATTGCTTAATCCGCCGCAGATGGGCAAACATCGCCCCCTTGAGAGAGGATCCGGGAACCACATTCCGCTGCATATGGACGGTAACGCTGCGTCCATTCCTCAATGAAGGTGCGGAGGCTTTCACAAGAAGCTCCGGAATAACCGCTGTCACCGAAAAGCGCACATATTTAAGGTCCTCCTTTTGCAGGGAAGGCAAAGAGATCTTTGTTTTCACCTCCGCATCCTCCAGCCAGGCGTTCAAATCCTCGCTTTTGCAAAGATGATATTCCCGCCGAAAGACCTCCAGCGACATCCGGCCAAAGCCGTTACTTTTCTGGGCTCCAAAGGTAATC
>JAZLFG010000021.1:0-4777 GCA_045615685.1 Faecousia sp. | reverse complement strand
TATGAACAGCCAAAATTTTTTCCATTCCCTTGGGAACCTTTTCCGGGTATCGCCGTCCAATAAGAGGTCAAACATCTGTCATTTTGAGAAAAGGGGAATTTGCGATGTTTATTCCTGTATTACTGTTTCTATTTGGGCTTGCACTGCTCATCTTTGGCGGCGACTGGTTTGTGGATGGGGCTACCGGCATTGCCCATCGCTTTCATGTACCGGAGCTGCTCATTGGCGCGACGGTGGTTTCCATCGGCACCACCCTTCCGGAGGTGATGGTCTCTGCCACCTCCGCCCTCAGCGGCCACGGCGAGATCGCCTACGGGAACGCCATCGGCTCTGTTATCTGCAATACGGCACTGATCGCTGCGCTGACGATTGCCATCCGTCCGGCTCCGGTGGATCGGAAGAGCCTGCGCACACCGGTAGCGTTTTTCTTCGTGGCAGCGGCGCTCTATTGCCTCTTTGCGTACCTGACCGGCCAGTTTAGCCGGGTGGCGGGGTTGCTGCTGCTGGCGGTTTTTGCGGTTTATATGTACACCACCGTCCGCCAGGCCGCCGGACAGGCGGAAACGTCAGACAATGAGGCGACAGATCGCATTGGAAAGGCCATTTTGCTTCTGATTGTTGGTGCGGCGGCCATCGCCCTCGGAGCGCGGCTGCTGGTGGACAATGGCACGAAGATTGCCCAGGCGCTGGGCGTGCCGGAGTCGGTCATTGCGCTGACCTTCGTGGCCTTGGGCACGAGCCTTCCCGAGCTGGTCACGGCCATCACTGCCCTGGTGAAGGGGCATGGGGCTCTGTCGCTGGGCAATATCATCGGCGCGAATATTTTTAATTTGGTGCTGGTTTCCGGCCTCAGTGTTGTCTTGGCGCCCTTTTCGATTCCCGGGGGCAAGACCCTTGGAGGGATCAACGCCTCCCTGCTTGTGGATATTCCGCTCATGCTGCTGGTCATGGGCCTTCTGACCCTCCCGGCACTCAAGAAGGGAAGGCTCTCCCGCTGGCAGGGAATCCTCCTGCTGGCCATCTACGCAGCGTTTTGCATCTATCAGTTCGCATAATAAATTATATAGAAATAGGCCGCTGTGATTGCCACGGCGGCCTGAAAGGGTTATTTTTCTCTTTGAAGGCGGAAATCCACCGAACGTTGGAGGTAATCGAGGTATTCCTCGTCCTGGCACATGGCCTTGCCCGGGGTGTCGGAGAGCTTGGCCACCGGGCGGCCGTTGACATACTGGAGCTTGATGACAATGTTCAGCGATTCCTCCTCTGTGTCGTTGGAGCAGAAGGTGCCGATGCCAAAGGAAACCTTGGTCCTGTCCTTGAAGTATTCGTGCAGCGCCTGGGCCCGGTCGAAGTCCAGACTGTCGCTGAAAAGGAGCAGCTTGGTCTTGGGATCGGCGCCATATTTTTGATAGTGACGAATCATCTTCTCGCCCCATGCATACGGGTCGCCGCTGTCATGGCGGACGCCGGTGTAGTTGTTGACCATGGAGCGGTCAAAGTCCAGGAGGAAGAGCTCGGTGGTAATGGTGTCGGTCAGGGCGGTGCCGTTGTCGCCCTTGTATTCGTCGTACCAGTCCTGCATGGCATAGTGGTTGGTGTAGGCCAGGGGGATGCAGTCGATGCCCTGGTACATCTGCACGAACTCATGGGCGTAGGTGCCGATGGGGGACAGGTGATACTTCATGGCGAGATAGACATTGGAGGTGCCCACGCAGTTTGTGGTTTCCGAAGCCAACCGGCGAACCACCACATCCTCCCATTCCCGGGACAGGCGGCGGCGGCAGCCGAATTCTGCAAATTTGAAGGTGTATTTGCCGCTGTTGAAGTCCCGGATCTTCTGCTCCAGCCGCGCCTCGGCGGAATGCACCAGCTCGGCGTAGTCGAAGCGCATCCGGAAGTATACCTCGTTGACGATCTCCAAAAGATAAATCTCAAACTGCATTGCAGAGAAGAGTGGCCCCTTTACCGTGAGGCTGAGCACGCCATCATCGGACAGGCCGGTCTGCACATATTCCCGGATGGGGTGCCACAGCCGCAGAAATTCCACGTAGTCGTCCTTCAGAAAGCGGATGGAGCGAAGGTAGCTAAGCTCGGAGGCCCGGAAGGTGAGGCTGCACAGGTGGTCGATTTGGGCATTGATCTCTGCCAGCATCTCCTTCGTGAAGACGACGCCTTGATTTCTGCACTTAAAATAATATTCGCCGATGAGATCGGTGTGCTTGTGGAAAATCACCTGGTTCATATTGAATTTATAGAGGTCGGTGTCCAGAAGCGATTGTACGATCGGCTCAAATTTCATTTTGGAGTTCCCCTTTCCGGTGGTATCTGAGGCCATCTTACTACGACCGAGCCCCAAATTGCAAGACAATTTTTTATCCAGAGGTACAAAGAATGGTTACCCTCCTGCTTGTTGTCATATATCTAGCGTTTATCAGCCTTGGCCTGCCGGATGCTCTTCTGGGGGCGGCCTGGCCGGTGATGCGGCTGGAGCTTGACGCGGCCATCGAGCTTGCCGGGGTGCTCTCCATGCTCATCGCCGCGAGCACCATTGCGGCGAGTCTGCTCTCTGATAGACTTACCCGGCGCTTTGGCACCGGGCGCTTGACGGCCATCAGCGTGGCCCTGACGGCAGTGGCCCTCTTCGGGTTCTCCACAGCTACAGCGCTTTGGCGGCTCTGCCTTTGGGCGATTCCCTACGGGCTGGGAGCCGGGGCCATTGACGCGGCGCTCAACAACTATGTGGCGCTCCACTACAGCGCCCGGCATATGAGCTGGCTCCACTGCTTCTGGGGCGTGGGCGCTTCTCTGGGGCCATATATCATGGGGCATTTTCTGGCGGGCGGAAATTGGCAGGGAGGCTACAGGACAGTGGCCCTGCTCCAAGTGGGGCTGACCCTCGTTCTGTTTGCTTCTCTATCTCTGTGGCGTCGGAAGGCATCGGCTGGGGAGAAGGAAGTGCCCCTGCCTCTGCATCAGGCGATCCGGCTTCCGGGCGTTTGGATGATTCTCCTGGCCTTCTTTTGCTACTGCGCCTGCGAGACCACGGCAGGGCTCTGGGCCAGCAGCTATTTGGTGGAAGCCCGGGGCGTCGGGGCCGAGGAAGCGGCCCAGTTTGCAAGCCTATTCTATCTCGGCCTCACCTTTGGGCGCTTTCTCAGCGGTTTTGTGGCGGATCGGGTGGGAGATCGAAATATGATCCGGGCAGGCACGCTTGTCATGCTGCTGGGCACGGCGCTCATTGCCATGTCGCCGGTGGGACTGGTTGTCCTGGGTCTGGGCTGTGCGCCGGTCTATCCTGCGGTCATTCATGCCGCCCCGGAAAATTTTGGGACGGAAAATGCGCAAGCCATCATCGGCATTCAAATGGCAAGCGCCTATGCCGGCACCACCTTCCTGCCGCCGGTGTTCGGCCTCCTCGCCCGGCACGTGAGTATGGGCCTTTATCCGGCCTTCCTGGCTGTTTTTGTGCTCCTGCTGCTGTTCATGACGGAAAAGCTAAATCGCCTGAAGCGAATTCCGAAAAGGTAACGCGTATATCTTGAAACTCCTTTGCCTGTCAGTGGAACCGGTCTACCAGATTTGCCAGGGGCGCAACGACGGCCTGCAGCTCTGCGATGGCCTTGTTGAGCGTCGCTAGATCCAGCTTATCCACCGCCTCCGACGCGGTTCGGAGGCTTTTTTGCGCCTCCAACGCGGTGTTGCTGATATCCGTGCTCAGGGATACCCAGTCCACGCTGGAAAGCTCCTGAGACACCGACGCCAGCTCCGTGGTGATGGTATCCCAGTCCACCTCTCCCAGGGCGTCTGACGCGACCGCCAGATCATCCACAATTCCGTCGATTTTTATCACGGTTTGCTCAATGCGCGTCACGTTCCGCACGACAATTGCGCAGGTGATTGCCACCGCCGCCAAAATGATTGCCAGGAACAGCAGTCCCATTCGCTGTAGGCGCAGCTGCTTTTTGAGAAGCTCATTTGCTTTATCCATAATTCCCATGCCTCCTTTCTGTCATATAGCATACCGCATTGTGTCTGCCTTTGCAAGGGGCATTCCCCGGAAAACCCATTGGCTTTTCCGGGGATTTCTGATATAATAGGGGACAAAGAAACATCCGGGAGAGATTCCATGAAAAAGCTTTCCATCGGCATCCTGGCCCATGTGGACGCCGGAAAAACCACGCTGTGTGAGGCGCTTCTGTACCGCTCCGGTATGATCGGCACACCGGGCCGCGTGGATCACAAAAACGCCTTCCTCGACACCCATAACCTGGAACGGGCCAGGGGTATCACCATATTTTCCAAGCAGGCGGTGCTGCGCCTGCCGGAGGCAGAGGTAACACTGCTCGACACGCCGGGCCATGTGGACTTCTCTGCCGAAATGGAGCGCACCCTGCAGGTGCTCGACTATGCCATCCTGGTCCTCAGCGGCACCGACGGTGTACAGGCCCATACCCGCACCCTGTGGAAGCTGCTCGAACGTTATCAGGTGCCCACCTTTGTCTTTGTGACAAAGCTGGATTTGGCGGGGGCAAATCAGACCGCAGTACTCCGGGGGCTGCAAACCCAGCTCCACATCCCTTGTGTGGACTTTGGCCTTCCTCTGGAAGAACGGGACGATGCCTGCGCTATGTGCAGCGAGGCATTGATGGAGGAATTTCTGGCCGAAGGTCAGCTCTCCACCCAATCCATCGCCGGTGCGATCACCCGCCGGGAGCTGGTGCCCTGCTGCGGCGGCTCCGGGCTTCGGATGGAGGGTGTGGATCACCTGCTGGAGCTT
>JAZLFG010000020.1:0-38543 GCA_045615685.1 Faecousia sp. | reverse complement strand
TTGTTTTCCATGCTGCGGCCGGTGACCGCTACGTGGCGGCCGTATTTGGCGGCGCAGTCTATCACCTGCTTGATGCGGTCAACGTTGGAGGCAAAGGTGGTAATGATAATGCGCTGGTCGCAGTTGCGAAACTGCCTGTCTAGGTTGTCTGCCACGCTGAGCTCCGACGGGGTATAGCCCTGCCGCTCGACATTGGTGGAGTCACACAGCAGCGCCAGCACTCCCTCCTTCCCGAGCTCACCGATCCGGGTCAGATCCATCATACCCTCCGCGTCAGTGGGATCAATCTTGAAGTCGCCGCTCATAACGATGACGCCCACCGGCGTCCGAATGGCAAACGCCACTGCATCGGCAATGGAATGGTTCACATGGATGAACTCCACGCTGAAGCAGCCCACCTGCACCACATCGCCGGGGCTGTGGGTCACCAGCTTGACCTTATCTTGCAGCTTATGCTCCTCCAGCTTTAGGGCAATGAGGCCGTTGGTAAGGCGGGTGCCATGCACCGGGGCGTTGACCGCCTGCAGCACATAGGGCAGCGAACCAATATGATCCTCATGCCCGTGGGTGATGAAAAAGCCGCGGAGCTTCTTCGCATTCTTTGCAAGATAGGTCACATCGGGAATGACAAGGTCTACGCCGTACATGTCCTCTTCCGGGAAGGCAATGCCGCAGTCGATCACAATCATGTCCTTGCCGTATTCCAGCACCGTCATGTTCTTGCCGATTTCATTTAGACCGCCAAGAGGGATAATTTTCAATTTTTCAGCCAAATGGATCACAACTCCTTTTCTGTTTACCCGCAGCCGGTGGCTGACCTGCCCGGGCAGTAATACCTGGAGGCAAAGCCTCCTATATTGCAGGGCCATCGCCCGTACATTCTCAAAAAGCGGGTGTACATCCGCACCCGAGTTAGTATAGCACATTATCCTGGAAAAGTATACCTTTTTTCTCATTCTAAGGCGTAATACAAATCATTGACAAATCTACAACGAAATTTTAGAAAAGCAGCGGCTACTTCTTGCGAAGCAGGCGGAGCATATGGTATAATATTGTATCTTTGCGCAAGAAGAACGGAGGTATGTCCCCGTGAACCGGAAGCTCCATCGCCTGCTTTGGCCCAACATGGTCTTTTATTTTGTGCTCCTGGCCGGATTTGTGATCGCAGCCGGTGTGCTGGGGCAATACTATCTGGCTGCCGCAGAGGGCGCCGCTGCGCTATTTGCCTTTGTACTTTTCCGCATCAACCGGACAAAGCGGCGCAAAGCCCTGGCGGATTTTGTCAAAGCCGCCTCTCAGCCGGACCAACCGGACGGGCCAATTCCTTTTGCCGCTGTGCTGGTGCAGCCCCAGAGCGGCGAGATCATCTGGTACAATGATTCATTTGCCACGCTGGCCGGCTTAACGGACCGAATGACCCCCTATTTTTTTGCAGATATTTTTCCAAATGCCTCCCTCGACTGGCTTCAGGAGGGCAAGCAGGAGGCAGAGCTGCCCCTGTGCCGGGACGACCGGCGCTATCGGGTGGCAGGCACGCTCCTGCAACCCGAGGATGAACCGGAACAGGCGCTGGCTGCGCTCTATCTTGTAGACGAAACGCAGCTATTACTTCTGAAAGACGAATACACCGCCTCTCGCCCCGTAGTGAGCCTGATCCTGGTGGACAACTATGACGAGCTGACCAACAATCTGCCAGATTCCAATGTCTCCAGCCTCACCGCCGCCATCGACGAGCGCATCAAATACTGGACCGACGGCATCGGTGGCCTCCTGCGTAAGGTTGAGCGCAACCGTTACCTCTTCGTGATGGAGGCCCGGAATCTGCGGACAGTGACAGAACAAAAATTCTCCATTCTGGAGTCCATCCGCGCCATTGCCAATCCCCGTGGCATTCACGCCACCGTCTCCCTCGGCATTGGCTGCGAAGGCGCGAGCTTTGAGGAGGCCTATACCTTCGCAAGCCTCGCCATCGAAATGGCGCTGGCCCGGGGGGGCGACCAGGCAGTGATCAAGGATCGCTACAACTTCACCTTCTACGGCGGCCGCAACAAGGAGACCGACCGGCGAACCAAGGTCAAATCCCGCGTGATGGCCAGCTCCCTGTCTGAGCTCATCTCCCAGTCCAGTCACATTTTCCTCATGGGCCATAAAAATGCCGACATGGACTCTGTGGGTGCAGTCTGCGGCGTGGTGTGCATTTGCCGCAAGCTGGGGAAAAAACCAATGATCGTCATGGATCGGGAGAAAACTGCCGCCAAAATTCTTCTCAATCAGCTGGAAGCCCAGCCCGAATACCGGGGTCTATTCGTTTCCGGGCAGGATGCGCTGCTGCTTGCCGATCCCAAGAGCCTTCTCATCGTGGTGGACACGAACCGGCCCGATCAGGTGGAATTTATGCCATTGCTGGAGTGCGTCAGCCGCACCTGTGTCATCGACCACCACCGCCGGGCGGCAGATTATATTGAGAACGCGGTCATGAACCTCCACGACCCCTTCGCCTCCTCTGCGTCCGAGCTGGTGACGGAGCTGCTGCAATACGCGGTCGAATCCTCAGAGCTGCTGCCCATAGAGGCCCAGGCCCTGCTCAGCGGCATTGTACTGGACACCAAAAACTTCGGTATGCGCACCTCCAGCCGCACCTTTGAGGCTGCCGCATTCCTGCGAAGGCTTGGTGCGGATACGGTGGACGTGAAGCGGATTCTGCAAAACGATATGGAGGCCACGTTGGAGCGCTACCATATCGTCCAAAGTGCCAAGGTGTACCGCGGACATATCGCCATCGCTGCGCTCGAACGTCCGGCCAGCCGCATCATTGCTGCCCAGGCAGCGGATGAGCTGCTGACCATCGCCGGAATCACAACCTCGTTCGTACTCTTCCCCGACGCGAAACAGAAGCAGGTGATCATATCTGCCCGGAGCTTCGGTGATACCAACGTGCAGATGATTTTGGAGCCTCTTGGCGGCGGCGGCAACGCAGCCATTGCCGGGGCGCAGATTTCCGGAAAAGCCGTGGGAACGGTGCTCTCTGAGCTTGTTTCCTCCATTGATCGGTATTTTTAAGTCTCTTTTTAGAGACGTGTCATAGAAAGGAGCCACGTATTATGAAGGTTATTTTGCAGCAGGATGTGAAGGGTAAGGGCAAGAAGGGCCAGATGATCGAAGTGTCCGACGGCTATGCCCGCAACTATATGCTCCCCCGCAAGATTGCGGTGGAGGCCAACGCCGACAACATCAACACCATGCGCATGACCGACAAGGCCCGGCTTGACCGGGAAACCCGAGAGCGTTCGGAGGCCATCGCCACCCGCGACCGCATGAAAGAGATCGTCGTACACCTGCGGGCCAAGGGCGGCGGCGCAGGCAAGCTCTTTGGCTCTGTGACCGCCCAGGAAATCGCGGATGCTCTGGCGGCTCAGGAGGGCATCACGCTCGACAAGCGCCGCATCATCCTGGATGAATCCATTAAGAATGTAGGTGTCTATACCATCCGCTGCAAGCTGGGATATGAGGTCATTGGCAGCTTTCGCCTGGACGTGAAGGAGCTGTAGGCTACTTCTTCTGAGAAATAGAGAAACCGGAGGTGAACGGGAATATGGATGAGCTGCTGCACAGGCAGGCCCCCCAGTCGCTGGAGGCCGAACAGGCCGTGCTGGGCGCGATGCTGATCGACAGCCGATGCATCAACGACGTCATTGGCCTGCTGCAGCCGGACGACTTTTATTTGCAGCAAAACCGCGAGATCTACGAAACCATCTACTCCATGTACAACTATTCCGAGGTCGTAGACCCGGTCACGGTGCTGGATAAAATGAAGGAACGGGGCGTATTCACTGAGGCCACCACCGGCTACCTGATGCAATTAATGGAGATCACCCCCACAGCGGCCAATGTGCGGCAATACGTCCAGATCGTTCGGGACAAGGCGCTTCTGCGCGCCATCTCTGACGCAGCCACCGACATCAACGAATCGGTCTACGAGGGCATTGGCGCGGCCCAGGATATTCTGGAGCACGCGGAAAAGCGCATTTTTGCCCTGCGCAAGGGCAACGCCGGCGAGAGCTTAGAGCACATCGGCACGGTACTGCTGAAGGTATTCGATCGCCTGACGGAGCTTGCGGAAAGCGGGAACGCTTTCCCGGGCCTTCCCACCGGCCTCATCGACCTGGATCGGAAGATCAATGGCCTCAATAAGTCCGACCTGATCCTCATCGCAGCCCGCCCCGGCATGGGCAAGACCTCCATTGCGCTCAATATTACCTTGAATACCGCCAAAAAATGCGGAAAAACCATCGCCTTTTTCTCCCTGGAAATGTCCCGGGAGCAGCTTGGTATGCGCCTGATGTCCAACGAAAGCTTTGTGGACAATCAGAAGCTCGTTACCGGCCAACTCAGCGAGGATGAATGGGGCAAGATTGGCCTGGCCTCCTCCGCTCTCTCCCAGACAGACATTCGGGTGGACGATAACCCCACCATCACCGTGGCGGAGATTAACGCCAAATGCCGAAGGCTGGACAACCTGGGCCTGGTGGTCATCGACTATCTCCAGCTCATGACCTCCTCCGGCGGCAAACCAACCAGCGGTGAAAACCGGCAACAGATCGTCTCGGACATCTCCCGCGCCCTCAAGATCATGGCAAAGGAGCTGAATGTTCCGGTCATTTGCCTGAGTCAGCTCTCCCGCGCCAACGAGTCCCGGCAGGACAAGCGACCCATGCTCTCCGACCTGCGTGAATCCGGCGCGATCGAGCAGGATGCGGACGTGGTGATGTTCCTGTACCGTGACGACTATTACCATG
This sequence comes from Faecousia sp., assembly GCA_045615685.1. Lineage (GTDB taxonomy): Bacteria > Bacillota > Clostridia > Oscillospirales > Oscillospiraceae > SVMC01. The sequence goes on along the minus strand of JAZLFG010000020.1, from coordinate 33,747 downwards.
AAAATTCACCGGAAAAAAATGTGGCAGAATGTATTGTCGCCAAGAATCGCCACGGAGAGACCGGCACGGTCAAGCTCCAATGGCTGCCTCAGTACACGACCTTTGCCAACCGGGAGTGGCAGCATGATGACGGATAAGCTTTGCCAATTTGTCGAGCAGCGGCGTCTGATTTCTCCCGGCGATACCGTCACCTGTGCCGTATCCGGCGGTGCGGATTCTATGGCGCTGCTGTGGGCGCTGTACCGTGCGCAGAATCGCCTGGGCATTCAGCTTGCCTGCGCCCACTATCATCATGGGCTGCGGGAAGCGGCGAAGGAAGACGAAGCCTTTGTGCGTAGCTTCTGCGCCAAGCACGCAATACCCTTCACCTGCGGCCACGGCGATGTGGCTGCCCAACGGCTTCCCGGCGAAAGCATCGAGCTGGCCGCCCGACGGCTGCGCTATGGATTTCTTTTGGAGGCGGCGGGAGACGGCTTGCTCGCCACTGCCCACACCGCCGATGATCATCTGGAAACCCTCTTGCTCCGTCTGACCCGAGGCGCCTCTCTTCGGGGCATGGGCGGCATTCCCGTCAAGCAAGGAAATCTGATCCGTCCCCTCCTCTTCGCCACCCGGGCACAGGTGCTGGCCTTTTTGGCGGAAGAGGGCATCAGCTTCCGGGAGGACGAGAGCAACCAGACGGACTTTTGCCCCCGCAACCGCATTCGACACCATGTGATCCCATACCTGCGGGAGGAAAATCCCCAGGTGGCAGTGGCGTCTGTGTCCTTCTCAGAAACGATGCGAGAAGAGGACGCCTATCTGTCCCAGTTGGCTGCTGAGGCGCTGGAGGCTGCCCGGGAAGGTGCGTCCTATCGCTGCGAAGCCTTGCGTGCAATGCCCCCGGTGCTCAGAAGGCGGGCACTGTTTGCTATTTTGCAGGAGGCGGGCGTCCCGTCGCCAACCCAGAGGCATCTTTCCCAGCTTACTGCCCTGCTGGAGACAGACCATCCTTCGGCAAGGGCCAGCTTTCCCGGCACAATTACGCTGGAGCGGCACTATGAGAGCCTCTGCATTGCCCAAGCGCCAAAAGAAATTCCAGTGACGCCCCTACAAATTCCCGGCGTCACTCCCCTTCCACAGGCTGGCTTAAAAATTCTTTGTTCTGAGCCAAAAAAATTTGAAAAAGTGGAAAATTCCCCTTTCACTTTCCATCTGCGCTGTGATATGATAGGTATTGGCGGCCTGTTCGTCCGTTCTCGGCAGAGCGGCGATCAGCTCGTGCTATCCGGCGGAAGCCGCAGCCTCAAGCGGCTTCTGATCGACAAAAAAATACCCGCCTCGCGTCGCGGCCTCGTGCCGGTGCTGGCGGATGCACAGGGTATTTTTGCCGTGGGCGGCATTGGCGCGGATTTGCGCTGCCTTGCCAAGCCCCACGAGCTCGCCCTGAAAATTCAGATAGAAAAAGAGGAAGCTTCACATGAATGGTGACATTGAGAAAATTTTGCTGACAGAAGCCCAGATCCGGGAATGCGTTGCCCATCTTGGGGCTCAGCTCGTGAAGGAATACGCCGATAAAAATCCGGTTTTTTTGGGCGTTTTGAAGGGCGTCGTGGTATTTTTTGCAGACATGATTCGGGCAATGCCCATCCCCTGCGAGATCGACTTCCTGGCGGTCAGCTCCTACGGCTCCGGTTCAAAATCCGGACAGCTCATTATGCGCAAGGATGTGTCCATCCCCATCCGGGGCCGAGACGTGGTGATCCTGGAGGACATCCTCGACACCGGCAAGACCCTCAAGCGCGTGGTGGCCCATTTGCTGGAAATGGAGCCTGCCTCTCTGAAAATCTGCACGCTCCTGGATAAGCCCGACCGCCGGGAGGCCGAGATTGAGGCGGACTACGTCGGCTTCACCATTCCCAATGAATTTGTGGTGGGCTATGGCCTGGACTATGCCGAGCACTACCGTAATCTCCCATTTATTGGCGTGCTCAAACCCGAAATATACAGTTAACGCAAGGAGGCTCCTTTGAAAAAACAACCAAAATTCGCAGCTTTTTTCCTTTATGCCCTGGTTTTTCTGGTAGCTATTCTGCTGATCAGCCACTTTGCCCAAAAGCAAGAGCCAGAGCCGCTGCAATATTCCCAGGTCGTAAAGCTCTTTGAGGATGAGCAGGTGCAATCCTTTGTCATCAAGGATGACGTCATTACCATGCAGCTCCGCACCCCCTTTGAGGGGCAGTCCGAAGTGCACGCAGAGCTCATCGACTTTTCGGTGTTTTATTCTGATCTCAATGAGCTGGTGCGCAAGCAGGCGGAACGGGGCATTCTAAAGTCCTACAACTATCCGCCCTACTCTGAGCCGTCTTTCTTCCTCTCTATTCTTCCCTATCTTCTCATCGGCATTGTCTTCCTGATTGCCTGGTTCCTCCTGATGAGCCGGGCAAATGGGGGGCAGAATGCCATCAAATTCAGCCGCTCCGGCGCTCGGGTTGCCGCAGATAAGGATAAGGTTACCTTCCTGGATGTGGCAGGCGCCGAAGAGGAGAAGGCAGAGCTGGCAGAGGTGGTGGATTTCCTGCGAGATCCCACCAAATACACCCAGATGGGCGCAAAAATCCCCAAGGGCATCCTGCTGGTAGGCCCTCCGGGCACCGGCAAGACCCTCATCGCCCGAGCTGTGGCAGGAGAGGCAAACGTGCAGTTTCTCTCCATCTCCGGCTCGGAGTTTGTGGAGCTCTATGTGGGCGTCGGCGCCAGCCGCGTCCGCGACCTGTTCGAGCAGGCCAAGAAAATGGCGCCCTCCATTGTTTTTATCGACGAAATCGACGCCGTCGGTCGCAGAAGAGGCGCAGGCCTCGGTGGCGGCCACGATGAGCGCGAGCAAACCCTCAACCAGCTTCTGGTGGAAATGGACGGCTTTGGCAAGAATTCCGGCGTGATCGTCATGGCAGCCACCAACCGCAAGGACATCCTTGACCCGGCTCTGCTGCGTCCCGGCCGGTTTGACCGACAGATTTATATCGGTCCGCCGGATTCCCGTGGACGCGAGGCCATCCTGAAGGTACACACCAAGGATAAGCCCCTGGGTGACGATGTGGATCTCAACCAAATCGCCCGCGCCACGATCGGCTTCACCGGCGCGGACATTGCCAACCTTCTCAACGAGGCCGCTCTGCTGGCCGCCCGGCGCAATCACCGCTTCATCGTCATGCCCGACCTGGAGGAGGCCATGATGAAGGTTTTGGCCGGTCCCGAGAAGCGCAGTCTTGTTGTCACGCCCCGGGAGCGCAGGCTGACAGCGGTGCATGAAGCCGGTCATGCCGTCGCCATGCACTTCCTGCCCACCTGTGACCCGGTGCATCAAATTACCATCATTCCCCGGGGTGCGGCTGGCGGCATGACCATCAGCCTACCGCAGGAGGATCACCTCTATACCTCCCGGCAGGAGATGTACGAAACTATTGTTTCCTTCCTGGGCGGCCGCATTGCCGAGCAACTCCGCTTCCAGGACATTACCACCGGCGCATCCTCCGACATTGAGCGCGCCACCGCCACCGCCCGGGATATGGTCGCCCGCTACGGCATGAGCGAACGTATTGGCACCGTGTCCTACGCGGAGGGCAACGAAATTTTTGTGGGCCGTGACTACGAGAAGACCCGCGCCTACTCTGAGCGTACCGCCGGAGACATTGATGCTGAGGTCAAGGCCATCCTCGACAAGGCCTACGCCCACTGCACAAAAATTCTCACCGACCACGGCGACAAGCTGGACGCCGTCGCGGACTTCCTGCTGACCAATGAGCGAATGTCCAAGAGCCAATTCCTCGCCTGCATGGAAGGTAGAGAAATCCCCGAGGCCGAAAACGAATCTCTCTTCGACGGTTTTAGGGATACCAAGGAAAAAACGGAATAACCTAATTGCAGCGCATCAAAAGACCGTTTGATGCGCTGCTTTTCTTTCCGAACTTTCCCTTGCGGGGGAGACGCTGGCATAGTATAATAGCTTTAGGGAAATACTGATAAAATCCGGGCACGATTTACCGTCACGAAAGGGGTAATATCCATGGAGCTTCGCGTATTGACAATCGGAGATGTGGTCGCTTCCTCTGGCCTTCATTATGTCGCCCGCAACCTGCGACAGCTCAAGCACCAATATGCTGTCGATTTTTGCATCGTCAACGGAGAAAATGCCGCAAACCTCGGCATCACTCCCGAGCAGGCCGACCGTCTTTTCGAGGCAGGCGCTGATGTCATCACCCTGGGAAACCACGCCTTCGGTCAGCGTACCATCGTCTCTATGGTGGATGACTGCCCGTATCTGCTTCGTCCGGAAAATTTCTCCCCCCTGTCCCCCGGCCGGGGCTTTGGCATCTACGATACCAAGGCAGGCCCTGCCGCAGTGCTCGTGCTGGCGGGCCGCGTCGCTATGGACTACACCCCAGATAACCCTTTCCTGGCCGCCGAGCGCATCCTGAAAACGCTGGACACTAAGCTGGTATTCGTGGAGCTGCACGCCGAGGCCACCTCGGAAAAGCTGGCCATGGGCTATCATCTCGACGGCCGCATCAGCGCCCTCTGGGGCACCCACACCCATGTACCCACGGCGGATTTGCAAATCCTCCCCAAGGGCACTGGCTATGTAACCGATTTGGGAATGAGCGGCCCTCGATACAGCGTGCTAGGCATCAAGCCGGAGCTGTCCATTGCCAAATTCCGGGGAGAACTGACCCGACGCTATGAGCCCGCTCCCGGCCCCTGTAAAATTGAGGGGGCTCTATTCACAATCGACGCTGCCACCGGCCTGTGCCGCAATACAGAAAGGATTTTTGTCCATGATTAGGTTTCTTCATGCCGCCGACCTGCATCTGGATTCCCCCTTTGCCGCCCTGTCTCCCAGGCAGGCCTTCGCCCAGCGGCAGGAGCAGAGGCAGCTATTGGAGCTTCTGACCGAGGAGTGCCGCCAAAATGAATGCCAGCTTCTGTTCCTCGCCGGTGACCTGTTCGACGGAAAGACCGTCTACCGGGATACCCTGGACGCTCTGCGGGACGCCCTGTCCGAATGCGGCGCACAGGTATTCATCTCTCCCGGAAACCACGATCCCATCAGCCCGATCTCTCCCTATCTCACCCAGGCTTGGCCGGAAAATGTGCACATCTTCACCTCTGAGAAAATTGAAGCCATTCGCCTGGAGGCTCTGGGCTGCGTGGTCTATGGGGCAGCCTTCACCATGCCCACCATGCCGCCTATGCTGACAGATTTCCGGGTGCCTTCCGAGAACAAGGATTATGTCAACTTTATGGTGCTTCATGGGGACACCCAGCTTCCTTCCTCTCCCTATAATCCCATCACAAAGGCCCAAATTGCCGAGAGCGGCTTGGATTATCTTGCCTTAGGTCATGTGCACCAACGAAGCAGCCTCTTCCACACCGGACGTACCTTCTATGGCTGGCCGGGCTGTCCTATGGGCAGAGGCTTTGATGAAACCGGGCCCCGGGGCATCTTCCTGGGGGAGGCAGAAAAGGGAAGTATTTTCTGTCAATTTCTGCCTCTTCGGCTTCGGCGATATGAGCAGCTCACGGTTGTGGCCGGGGACGATCCTCTGGCAAACATTCTGACGGCATTGCCGGCCCATACACAAAATCATATCTACCGCATCGTCCTGACCGGAGAAAGCGAGAGCGTCGATCGGGACGCCCTCCGAGCAGCCCTGGAGGATCGGTTCTACGCCCTGCAAATTCGGGATGAGACGGTTCCGCCGTTGGAGCTTTGGACGCGCTGCGGGGAGGATACGCTGGAGGGCATGAGCCTTCACGCCCTCCATCAGGCCCTGGAGCGCTGCGAAACTCCTCGGCAGCGCCGGTGCATCGAGCTGGCCGCCCGGCGCATTGCCCAGGTGTGCGAAGGAAGGGAGCTGAACGCCCTGTGAGAATTGAGGCCATGACCGCCACCTTCGGCAAGCTGCAGACGGAAACCCTGCGCTTTCGCCCGGGCCTGAACGTCCTGCAAATGCCAAACGAGACAGGAAAAACCACCTGGTGTGCCTTTTTGCTCGCCATGCTCTACGGCGTGGACACCTCTGAACGCGAGACCCGCACCAATTTCCCCGCCAAAAAACACTATGCCCCCTGGACGGGAAACGCCATGGAGGGGCGGATCCAGCTCGTCCATGAGGGCCGTCGCATCACCATCGAGCGCGCCAGCACCGCCAGGACGCCCCTTGGTATTTTCCGTGCCTTCGACACCGAGAGCGGCCTGCCCATAGATACCCTAACGGCGCAGAACTGCGGCCAGGTGCTCCTAGGTGTGCCCCGCCAGGTTTTCGAGCGCAGCGCCTTTCTCCGGCAGGATGGCATGACCATTCAGATGGATGCCACGCTGGAGCAGCGCTTGGAAGCGCTTGTTACCACCGGTGATGAGGCCATCAGCTATCAGCAGATTGAGCAGATTCTGCGCGAACGCCGCAATCGCTGCCGCCACAATAAGACCGGCCTGATTCCACAAACCGAGGCCGCGCTGGAGGGAGTGAGCGAGCGCCTTACTCGCCTGGACACCCTCCACGAAGCTCTTGCCCAGGCTCGGGTGGAGGAGCAGCAGCTGCGAAGCCAGCTCCAGATCCAGAAAATGCAGCTCTCCGCCCTACAGGCCCGTCAGGTCGAAGCGCACCGAACCCAACTCACCCAGGCCGGCGCGGAGGCCACTGAAAAGATTGCGCAGGCCAAAGCGCTGGAGGAAATCTGCCGCACACTGCCGCCGCTTGCCACTGCCCAGGCGCAGGAACGGGAGCTGAACCGGCTGGAATCCGCGCGGCATACCCTGGCACTGGACATCGCCAGCCTGCCCCAGCCGGAAGCCGCCCCTGCCGTACCCCAGCCCTTCGCGGGCTTGGACGAGGCAGGCATCCACCAGAAGGGCAACGTAGACGTCTCCCAACTCCGCCTTGCGCAGGCGGTGCGGAAGCCCAGAATCCTCTGGTGGCTGCCATTTATGGTCGCTTTGGTGGCAGCTGGCGCCCTCTGGCTGCAAGGGTACGAAGCTTTTGCCATTATAGCGGCTGCCCTGACTGTAATTCTTGCCCTTGCAGGAGCCATCGGTTTCTTTGGCAAACGCAGAGCCTGGAAACGTGCACAGCACACCCTTCGTCAGCTCCAAGATAGCTACGGTGTAACCTCTCCCGATGACTTAGAGGCGCTTACCGCCCGCTGCCGGGAGGAATTTTGCCGCTGGCAGGAAGCGCAAGCACTCCACAATCAGGAACGGCGCGCACTGGAAGACGAAAAGGCCCGCCTTGAGGCCGAGTGCGACGCCTTTCTTGCCAGCCTTGCGTTTCATTCTGCGACCATGGCAGAGGCCGCCGCGCAGCTACGCGAGACCATAGAGCAGCATTTGGCCTGGGAGTCTGCCCACCGCAGTGCAGAGCAGGCCTACCGCCACTACAACAGCCTCAAGCAGGCGCTTGGTACCATGCCGAAGCCCACTGCAACAGATATCCCTGTCCCGGCAGGCAAGACCGTATCGAGTTTACAGGCAGAAATTCTTAGCGCAGAACGGAAGCTGCAGCAGATCCGCTCCACTCTTGACCGGGGGGAGGGCCAGTGCAGCACCTTAGGCGACCGCATGGAGCTTGGAGCCCGACAGCAGCAGCTTCAGGCCCGACTGGAAGCGCTGGAGGAGGAATACGACGCCCTCTGTCTGGCTCTGACCGCCGTCGGTAAGGCCAACGAGAACCTGCAAAACCGCTTCTCCCCACAGCTCACCGCTCTGGCAGCCAAATACCTTGGGGATCTGACCAATGGGGCCTACAGCCGCCTGATGCTCGATCGGCAACTGGGGGCAAGCCTCTATCCCAGGCAAGCGCCGGCAAGCCGCGAGGCTGCCTACTTCAGCGGTGGTACACGCGATCAGCTCTACCTTGCTGTACGGCTGGCTGTGAGCCAGCTACTGACACCCGCCGCCCCCCTGATCCTGGACGACGCTCTGGTGCGCTTCGATGACGACCGTCTCCTGGCCGCCCTGCAGGTGCTGAAAAAAGAGGCAAAAACCCGACAGGTGCTCCTATTCACCTGCCAAAGCCGGGAAGCAGATGCCTTCCAAAAGCTATAATCTGAAAATAGAGGGGCTGTGAACTGCTCTCGCAAAAACCACAGGGGCTTTCCATGGAAGGAACGCCCCTGTGGTTCATCAGAGATGGCTACAGAGCATCAAAATTGTGGAACGATTTGCAATATGTGCCGTCAAATAGCTAAATGGCCCACCCAACATTAAATAAAACAGCCAGACGCGCCGGAACGTCCAAAACAAAAATTGCGTATTCATAACGTCAAACCCGCTATGAACACGCAATTTGGTCCGAGTGACTGGTCTCGAACCAGCGGCCTCGTGGTCCCAAACCACGCGCTCTACCATCTGAGCTACACCCGGAAATATAGTTTATATTGTAGCCTAAGTGCTCCTCAAATGCAAGAAAAATTTTCCGCAGCGCTTTAATGCATTGCCTAAGAGCCGGTGGAGAATCATACCTATTGACAAGCAGGGGCGATATATTATAATACACATACGTTCCAGCAGCCATTTCTATCCCGTTTTCAACAGAAAGGATTGGTCTTTTTATGCTAAAAATCGAACATTTAACCAAGACTTATGGACAAAAGAAGGCGGTCGATGACCTCAGCCTGCACATTCGTCCCGGTGAAATCTACGGCTTTATCGGCCACAACGGCGCCGGTAAGACCACCACGCTGAAAAGTGTCGCGGGAATTTTACAGTTCGACACGGGCGAAATTTGGGTGAATGGACGCTCTATGCGGCAAGAGCCCCTCGCGTGCAAGCGTGACATTGCCTACATTCCGGATAACCCCGATCTATACGAATTTATGACCGGCATTACCTACCTGAACTTCATCGCCGACATCTTCGGTGTGGACGCCGCCAGCCGACAGGCGCGCATTCATACATACGGGGCCGCCTTCGAGCTGACCGGCGATTTGGCGCAGCCCATCTCCTCTTATTCCCACGGCATGAAGCAGAAGCTGGCTGTGATTTCTGCCCTTCTCCATGCGCCGAAGCTCATCCTCATGGACGAGCCCTTTGTTGGCCTCGATCCGAAGGCCGCCCACACCCTTAAGGGTCTGATGCGGGAAATTTGCAATGGAGGCGGCGCGATCTTCTTCTCCACCCACGTGCTGGAGGTCGCCGAGAAGCTCTGCGATAAGGTCGCTATCATTAAGGACGGTCGGCTGATCCGGTCCGGCACCATGGAGGAGGTTCGAGGGGACGCCTCCCTGGAGACCGTATTCCTGGAGCTGGAGGAAGTATGATGCTGAAAGCCCTACTGAAAAAGCAGTTCCTGGAGCTGAACCAATTCTATTTCCAGGATAGAAAGACCGGCAAGAGCCGTACTCGCGCCGGGATCATCCGCTACGTGGCCCTGTATGGGCTGCTCCTGATTTTCCTCGGCGTAGCCTTCGGTGTTCTGGCAACCTCCATCGCCTCGACATTGCTGTCCATGGAGCTGGACTGGCTGTATTTCTGCCTGATGGGGCTGCTGGCCATTTTCTTCGGCGTGTTTGGCAGCGTGTTTAACACCTACGCAGGTCTTTACCTCGCAAAGGACAATGACCTGCTCCTGTCCATGCCCATCCCGCCTGCAAAAATCCTCCTTGTTCGCATGGTCGGTGTGTACGCCATGGGCCTGATGTATGAATCGCTTGTGCTGGTTCCCGCCATCATCGTCTATTGGATCATCGGGGCCCCCACAGTGCTCGGCGTAATCTTCCCGATTCTTCTGGTGTTCATTCTAAATTTCTTCGTCCTGAGCCTCACCTGCGCCCTGGGCTGGGTTGTGGCGCTGATCTCCACAAGGCTGAAAAACAAGAGCTATATCACCGTTTTCCTCTCTCTTGCCTTTTTTGCGGTATATTATTTCTGCTATTTCCGCTTGACCGCATACCTGCAGGAGTTTGCCCTTCATGCTGAGAAAATCGGCGCTACGGTCAAGCGGGTGCTCTACCCCTTCTACCAGCTGGGCAGAGCCGCCTGCGGAAATGTGGGCGCGATGGTGATTGTGACTGTCCTGATTGCGGCCTTATTCGCCCTGACCTACAATATCCTCACCCGGAGCTTCCAGAAAATCGTCACCACAAAAATTGGGGAAAAACGTGCAGTCTACACAGAGCAGCCCGTGAAGGCCGCCAGTGCCAGCGCCGCCCTGCTGCGCAAGGAGCGCCTGCGCTTTACCTCCAGCCCCACCTATATGCTCAACTGCGGCCTGGGCATTGTCATGGCCCCACTGATTGCCATCTTGCTTCTGGTGAAAATAGACGCCATCCGGGAGGCCGTCGCTATGATTTTCGCTTCCGCGCCCCAGTGGCAGGGGGTTATTCCAGTGGCCGCCGCCGGCATTACCTGCATTCTGGCCAGCATGATCGACATTACGGCCCCCTCTGTCTCCCTGGAGGGCAAGAGCCTGTGGATTGTGCAGTCTCTGCCAGTGGAGCCTTGGGAAGTCCTGCAGGCAAAGCTGAAGCTACATCAGCTCCTGGCAGAGATTCCTGCCCTGCTGTGCGTGGTCGTGCTGGGCTATGTGCTGGAGGTAGAATGGACAACGGGACTGTTCATGGCCATTGTGGTGGCACTATTTGTCATGCTCTCCGCTGCGGGAGGCCTGGCCATTAACCTTTTGAAGCCAAATCTGACCTGGACAAATGAGACCGCTCCTGTCAAGCAGAGCATCGGCGTATTCATCCAGCTATTGGGTGGCTGGCTTGCAGCCATCGCCTTCGTGGCGATCTACTGCTTCGTCGCCAAACGGCTTGACGCGCAAACCTACTTGGGCATCCTCATCGTCCTGTTTGCCCTTGCCACTCGGTTCCTCAATCGCTGGCTGAGAAACAAGGGCGCAAAAATCTTCGCATCCTTATAAATAATATGTTGGGCCCAGGCAATGTACCTGTGCCCAACATTTATTTTATGCGTTGCACCATCTGGATCAAAGGGGCATCAAGCGGTTTAGCACCCGCTGGAATTCCTCTGGGAGGGGGCATTCCACCATAATCTCTTCCCCAGTGCGGGGATGGCGGAAAACCAACCGCTTTGCATGGAGGCACTGGGTGCACATTCCAAGCTCCGGGGTTTTGTGGCCATAGACGGTGTCGCCCAAAATCGGATGCCCCTGCCACGCCAGGTGGACGCGAATCTGATGGGTGCGGCCGGTTTCCAGGCGGCAGCGCAGGTGGGTATAGCCCCGGTAGCGGGCAATCACCTCGAAATGGGTCACCGCAGGTCGGCCATTGGGCGTCACTGCCATCTTTTTTCGGTCGTGGGGGCTTCTTCCAATGGGCGCGTCAATGACACCGCTGTCCGCCCGCACGCCGCCGCAGACAATGCACTCATACACCCGATGAAGCGTGTGGGCCTGCAATTGCGCAGAGAGCGCCTGGTGCGCAAAATCATTCTTTGCCACAATGAGAAGACCGGAGGTATCCTTGTCGATGCGGTGGATGATGCCGGGACGAAGCTCCCCGTTGATGCCCGAGAGATCGTCTCCGCAGCGGTACATCAGGGCATTGACCAGGGTGCCATCCCAATGCCCGGCAGCAGGATGCACCACCAGCCCCTTGGGCTTGTCGATCACCAGGCAATCGTCATCCTCCCACACCACGTCGAGTGCGATGTTTTGGGGTGCAATCTCCACCGGCTGCACCGGCGGTAGAATGAGCTCGTATTGCGTCCCAGCCACTGTCTTGTCCTTCTTGTTGACGCTCTTGCCGCCGCAGGTTACCGCTCCCTGCGCGATGAGCTTTTGGGCAGCGCTCCGGCTCAGCCCCTCCACTGCCGTCGCCAGATAGACGTCCAGCCGCTCACCGGAAAAATCAGGCGTCAGTATCATGCGCCTTCTCCTTCCTCCGGTCGAAAAACAGTACATATATAAAGAGTCCCACCGCCCCACAGGTGATAAAGGCGTCGGCCACATTGAACACAGCGAAATTTACAAATTCCACCTCAATCATGTCCACCACATAGCCCAGCCGCACCCGGTCAATGAGATTGCCAATGCCGCCGCCGAAGATGGCCGCCAGGCACCACAGCTCTGCCGGAGCGTGCACGACCTTTCGCTTCACAAGCACCACCGCAATCGCAAGGCCGACGGCACAAACGAGCGCAAACAGCCACCTCCCACCCTGGAGCATGGAGAAGGCCGCGCCGGTATTGTGAAGATTTGTCAGATGAAACACACCGGGCAGGGCCGGCACCGCCGCACCCAGCGGAATTCTGGCCACCACCAGCGCCTTGACTATTTGATCCATCGCTGCGATGAGAAGCATAAATAGAATAAGAAAACAATAGAGCATGGTCATCCTCCTGCCGTAGGATTGGGATACTGCTCGTATAGTATACCATATTCCGGCTCTACCGGCAACGGGAAGTTTCATGCTGCAAAAAAGTGTGTTCTTTTTTGGATTGCACCGCACGCAAAAAGATGATACAATATAAAAAATATGCTTTTATGCTTTCGGCTTCTCCGGAACAAATGGAGAAAAAATCCGTCATATGTCTGCAGAATTTGAGACAGGAGGGTATCGCCATGGAACAAAGGCAGTGGATTGCCCGGGCGCTGGAGGGCGACCGCAGCGCCAGAGCACATCTGTTTGAAGAAAATATTTCGCCCATCTACTACCTGTGCTGGAAGCTGACCGGCAGCGCCGCCCAGGCAGGAGATTTGACCCGCCGCACCTTTGACCGTGCTTTCTCAAGCCTGGCCGAGCTTCGGCCCGATGCCAGCTTTGACCGCTGGGTGACGGCCATTGCCGTAAACCTCTGCCGCCAAACCATGAAAAAGGCGCAGCCCTGGCTGTTTACTACCGATGAACGGGAAATGGCCATCCTGCGCGATACCTATGTGGCCGAAGAGGAATGCCTTCCGCCGGGATGCATAGAGGATCCGGAGCAGCGCTCCCTTGCGCTTCGCACCGTCAGCCTGCTGCCCCCGGAGCAGCGGGTCTGCCTGGTGCTGCGGTATGCCGCGCATCTGAAGCCACATCAAATTGCAAAAACCATGGATGTGGACGAGGTCACGATTTTAGGGCGACTCAACAGTGCCCGTCGTGCCCTGATGACAACCTTGCCCAGCCCGGAGCCTCAGGCACTTATTAGCGCGCTGTTTGCCCAGGAATCCGCAGCCCTTCCGGTGCCGGAGCTGCTGCGGGGAAGCTGTATGCAGACGGTATTAAGCGCCCAACCGGAGCTCCCGGCAGAGCCAGAGCTGGAGCCCGAGCAGGACGAGCCGGCTTCCGCCGGTACCGGCCTGTTCGGCAATATGACCAAAAAGCAGAAAATATTCCTCTGGAGTGGCATCGGCCTTGCCCTGGTGCTGGTGATTCTGATCCTGGCGCTGGCACTGCGTGGCTGCAGTCCTCAGGAGCCGGAGCCCCTTCCCGAGCTGCCCCCCGCCCCCGTGGAGGAGGTCGATGAAAATCTGGAAGCTGCCGCAATTTTGGAGGAATACGGCGTGGAGGTGCTGCTGACCTACTCCCGCCGGGAAGCAGAGGAATTGATAGAGAGCTGGCAGGACGTCCTTTCTGACTATGTGTCCGGTGGAAATCCCGACGATCTCGGCCTTACCCTCCAATCGTCCAACGACGCTGTAAGCGAGGTGCGACTGCGCCTGGAAAATGCCGATCTGGATATCACTCGCCTGCGTGGTCTGGACCTTGGCACAGAACCGGAGCTTGCTGCCGCCAAGACAGCGATTGCCTCGCAAAGCGGCTTTTTCTGCTACACGCATCCCCCCCTGTTTGACCCGGAACCCCGCGCACAGGACTCCATGGCTGTCTACTCGGAAAACTACCGCTATGAGCTGCTGGATGACAACGGCGACGGTCGAGCCGAAGCCCTATCCATCACTCGCACCGGTGCGGGCTATGATCCGGAGCGGGGCATCTTCCATCCCTATGGCGACAGCCTCAGTGCGCTACTGGGCCTGCGCCGGGCAGATGCCGAGGCGCTGTTTGGCCCCGGCCACTATGAGGGCGACGATGTGGATGTTTTCACCATGGCACTCACCGGCGGGGCAGCGGATGATTCGGAGCTTACCGTAGCTGCTGTGATGCAGGCCAGGAGCGACATGGATGCAGCGCATCAATATGTCAGCGCCATCACCTTGCAGGCTGACGGCTGCTTTGCAGAGCTTTTGCCCGAGCTCCAGCTTCCGGATTCCTCTCTGACCCTCAACCAGCTCAACCGCAAGCTGCAAGCCATGAAGGGACACCTGGGCCTTCTGGAGGGCGACGTTTTCGCCCCCCTGGTGCTGGAGGGAAATCAGAGCTACCTGATCTACTATACCGGTGCAACCCGCTACTGCTTCTGCGCCGACACCGACGATACCCAGATTAGGCAGGTAGAGGTGCTGGATCTGGCCGACTGCCGCCTGTGGGATTCAGCAAACCTGCGCTTCCGTCTGGACGGCTTCGACCTGGAAAAGCTTCTGGGTCTCGACCGCTATGCTGCCTATGCCAACTACGGTATCCGCAGCTATCCTACCCCGGACTTTTCCGGCTCTGCACTTGGCCTATGGGAGGCAAACGGTGCTATACGTACCGTCTATAATGCACGCGATCCCCGGGTTGTGTGGGGCCTCAAGCTGGGCGATAGCCGGGACACCATTGAAGAAAAAATAACGACCGCCGGTGGCTATTGCTGCCAGGCAGGCGATACAGAAGCCCGCTATGTCTTGCCCGAAAAGCGGGAGCTGGCTGTCACCTACCGCGAAAACGCCGCGAAAATCCTGCAACTGGAGGATCACAGCTACCAATCGGACTATAAGGCTCCCGAGCCTCTGCGCAAATCGCCGCAAGAGCTCTTCGGAAAATTCCTGGAAACTTTGGGGGATGTGAAGACCTCCTGGTTCGGTGATCTGACGCACGACGGCACCGGCGATTTGCTGGTATGCCGCCCGAGCAGCACCGGCTGCCTGGTGCAGCTCTATGTGGTGAAGGATGACGCGGTGAATGAGACCCCCATCTATAGCCAAAGCCTTACCGCCTCCGCTGCCACCGACCTCTACGTGGTAACGCACGACAGCGGCCCCTGCCTGCTGGCCTATACTCTGTCCGAGAATACCGCGACCCGCCGGTGTAGCTGGAAGCTGATGAGCATCAATGCCGCCGGTGGCGAGGTGGTGCTGGGGCAGAATGAGGCCACGGTCAACCTGCTGGAGCTGCTGCTGGGCAGCCAGGAGGCCTATGATGCAGTGAAACAGGAAGCGGATGGTTACCGCGCCGAGGGAAGCTTCCTCTGCGGCACCCAGAGCGGCAATGCCAGCTTCTCTGACCAAAAAGCCAACCTGGACGAATAACACAGAACGAAAGGAGATTGTCCCATGTCCTGTCCAACCTGCGGCGCTCAAATTCCTGAGGATGCCCTAAGCTGCCCCAACTGCAGCGCATCCATCCCCACAGAGGAGAATACAGCTCTGGCAGTTCTGCCGGAGCTGCCGATGGCCTGGTATCATTTTTTGGTTCGCCTCGGCCTTTGGATCGGCGGAGCCATCATCCTGTTGGTTGGCCTGGCGGAGCTGTTGGGTCTGCCCTATACCCTGCAGGGCATGGATGCCGGCTTGGTCTACGCCGCCCTCCCTCCGCTGATGCTTCTTGACTTTGCCTATGGCCTCATAGGCGTTGTCTGCGGTATTCTTCTGTTCGTTGCTCGCTTTCGCTTGGCCGCCTTCCGCAGAAGTGGCCCCGTGCTCCTCTATGTGAGCTATGGCCTCGTTGTCGCCAGCTCCGTGGTCTATTCGATGCTGTCCAGAGCGCTGATTTCTCCGGAGGCAGCCCTGTTCGGCATCACAGAATTGAGCCAGCTTGTCGGCATGGTGGCAGGCATTGTTCTGAATATGATCTATTTCAATAAACGCAGCTACCTGTTCTATCAAAAATAAGGCGGCGCCGCCTTCAGCGTATAGCAAAAGCCCCCGGGAAACCGGAGGCTTTTGCCGTGGGACAAGGGGACAGCTTTCCCGTCCTCTCTCAGGCAAGAAAATAGGAACCAAGCGAACCATCTCCCTGTCCCCTACACGGTTTTCAGACCAGTCTCCTTTTTTAGCTCAATTTTTCCATGCTCAGCTTCAAAATCCCGAACTCTCTTTTTGATCATTTGTTCCAGTTCTTTGTTTTTGGTACGCCCCTCATATTCTGCAATATATCCCAATTGCTCCAGCAACTCTTTTTCCACCCGCAAAGTATAACGGCTCAAGGTATCAGCCATTTCTTGTCAACCTCCTATGACGAAGTATTGACAAAATTTTAGCGTCATATTATGATGTTATGGAAAATTGACGCAATTTTGACGCAATAATACAAGGGAACAAAGGGGCGATTCTCTCGTCCCCTTGTTCCCTTCTTAAACGATCCGTTGATCCAATTATCCAAATTTTATACCTCGCGGTACATGGCCGCGGCGTCATCCTTTTTTACGTTGTCCGCCACCTGCAAAACCTCCACCTGCACGGTGCGGGCGCCAAATTGCAGCTCGATGATATCGCCCACCTTTACGTCATAGGACGCCTTGGCGCTGCGGCCATTGACGCTGACGCGGGCATTGTCGCAGGCCTCATTGGCCACCGTACGGCGCTTGATGAGGCGGGATACCTTCAAATATTTATCCAGTCGCATGGTTTACTCCTTTAGTGCGTCCCGCAGCGCACTGCCAGCCTTAAAGCTGACGGCACGCGCAGCAGAAATGTCTACCGGCTCGCCGGTTTTGGGGTTGTGCCTCCGGTGGGCAGGGCGATGCCTCGTCTCGAAGGTGCCAAAGCCCATGAGCTGCACCTTCTCCTCCCGGCAAAGGGCCTCCGTCATGGCTCCCAATGCCGCAGCGACCGTCTGCGCGGCCTGGGCGCGGGACAGGCCCGTTCTTCTGGCGACCTCGTCGATTAGCTCGGTCTTATTCATTCTCTTCCCTCCAACAGGCCGCCAATGTCTCCGGCGGCAGCTCCTGGGTCAGCTTTCCTTCGGCGCTGGCCGCAAGCTCCACCTTCTCAAAGCGGCGGATGAACCGCTCCGAGGCATCGTTTAACGCTGCCTCCGGATCAATCGCCAGCACTCTGGCCACGTCTGAAGCGGCAAAGAGCGCATCGCCAAGGGGGATCGCCGCCTCGCCGCCTGCCTCTATGGCGCATCGAAGTGCCGCAATCTCTTCTTCTAATGCTTCCAGAGCGCCAATGGCGCTCTCCCGGGAAAGGCCAGCCTTTTGTGCTTTGCCGTGGAGCTTTTCCGCCCGCCAAAGTGCCGGCAGGGTGCGCGAAACGCTGTCCATTGCCTGGGTGTGGGTTTTATGGCCGTTCAGGCTGCGCTTGACGTTGTCCCAGCGATCCAGGGCATCATCTGGCGTAGCCGCTTCTTCTCCCGCAAACAGGAACGGATGCCGCGCTACCAGCTTTTTGCACACGCCGTCGCAGACCTCATCGATGGTAAACCGTCCTGCCTCCCGCTCCAGGTCGGCATGGAACAGCACCTGGTAGAGCACATCGCCCAGCTCCTCGCACAGATGCACGCTGTCGTCCTGGTCAATGGCCTCGCAGACCTCGTAGACCTCCTCGATAAAGTTGCGGCGAATGCTGCTGTGGGTCTGCACGCTGTCCCAAGGGCAGCCCTCGGGTGCGCGCAGATAGCGAGTGAGCTGCACCAGATCGTCGAAGGTATAGTGTTCTTTTATCGTAAACTTTTCCATATCTCTCTACTCCTTGATCCGCAAAAGCTTCGCAATTTTATCTCCCTTGGGCAAAAGCCGGCAGTCATCCATGGTGATCACCTTCATCACAACCACCAGCACCACATAAATCACGCCCGCCACACAAATCGCGCCCAGGCAGCACAGCCGCTGAGAGCCGATGATTTTGCCAAGCAGCGGGTAGCTCCCAAAGGCCGCCGCGCCCATCAGAAGCGCCGCAGCCAGAGGCTTCAACATCGTGCGGGAGAAGGAGGGCGGCGTCGTATTCTTGCGCATTGCGATAAAATTCAAAATTGTGATGCAGGCATAGCAGCACAGGGTACCAATGGGGGCGCCGACAATATTGAAAGCGCGCTCGCCCACCAGGATGTAATTGACAATCACCTTGACAATGCCGCCGATGATCATATGGATGACCGGGGTTGTCACATCCCCGTGCGCCTGCATAATGCTATTGGTGACCAGCACCAGAGAATTGAACACCACGGCAACACCCAAAATAGCCAGCACCGCCGAGCCGGTGGCAAGGCTTTCGCCGGTATAGCCGCGCAGCAGCTCCAAAATAGGGCCTGCCAGCACCGCCAGGCCCACCGCACAGGGCATGGCCAGCAGGGCCATGATGCGCACAGCGGATTCCTCCACCATCCTTGCGCTGCGCCGATCCTTCAGCGTCAGGTGCGCCGTGATGGCTGGAATGGCCGAAATGGTGATGGGGGTGATGAAGGCGCAGGGAAGATTAAAGATGGTTTGGCAGAAATTATAGATACCCTTGAGAACGTCTGCCTCTGCCTGCAAATAGCCTGCCGCGCCCAGGAGCCTGCCCATGACAATCTTGGCGTCGATGAGGTTGATGATCTGCAGCCCCGCCGAGCCCAGCGTAATGGGAATGGCAATCGCCAGAAGCTTCCTTGCCGTCTCGCCGGTGGAGAGCACCTCGCCGCCCTGCGCCTCCAGATGCCGATCCGCAGCCCGGTGCTTGATGCCCAGGTATAGCGCCGAGACCACCGTGCCGATGGTCACACCTATAATCGCGCCGCCGGCAGCCAGGGGGACATTGTCCCACCGACGCATGATGAGCCAAGCCGCGCCGAAGCCGAGAATCAGCTTGCACAGGGCCTCAAAGACCTGGCTAATGGAGGTGGGCAGCATATTGCCCTGCCCCTGAAAATAGCCACGATAGGCGGAGATGATGCAGATGAACAGCAACGACGGAGCCAGCGCTAAAATGGCATACCAGGAATCCGGCGAATTCATAAACCGTGCCAGCTGTCGGCACAAAATTGCCATACCGCCCGCACCCACGATGCCGATGGTCAGGAAAACCAGCAGCGCGGTGCGGTAAATCTTGCGAATCTGGCGGCTCTGCTGCAGCGCCTGGGCCTCGGAGATCATGCGGCTCATGGCCACAGGAAGGCCGGTGGTGGCGATCATCAGGAGCACCGAATAGATGTCGTAGGCAGTGGTGAAGTAACCAAAGCCCGCATCGCCAATCAGGCTGCCCAGCGGTATTTTGTAGCAGGCGCCGATGATCTTGACAATGGCCGTAGACAGAGCCAACACCGCAGCACCGCCTAGAAATGTTTGCTTTTTCAGGGGCTTTTCGTTCAAAACAGGTTCATTCCTTTCAGAATCATACAAAATATTTTCTCACTTATCGTCAGAGAACACCCTGGGAATCGCGTATTCCCCAAGCTCGCGCACCACCGCGTTCAGGTCAATGGTGGGATACTCTCCGTTCATGTAGAGGATTTTGCCGCGTACCATGGTCATCACCACATCGCCTCCCCGGGCGCTGTAGACCAGGTTCGACATCACATTGTGGCAGGGAATCAGATGGGGCTGGGTGAAATCCAGGACGATCAGATCCGCGTCCATGCCGACGCAAATCTGCCCGCACTCCTTCTCGCGCCCCTGGGCCTTTGCGCCGCAGACGGTCGCCATGGTCAGCACCGCAGGCGCGGGCAGAGCGCCGGGATCGTGATGGAGCGCGTTGGCGGTCAGCGCGGCGGCCTTCATCTCCTCAAACATATCCAGGTTGTTGTTGGAGGCATCCCCGTCGGTGCCAAGGGCCACATTCATCCCCGCCTGAATCATGGCCACCACATCGGCGCAGCCGCTGGCCAGCTTGAGGTTGGACACCGGATTGTGCACACAGGTCACATGATGGGCGGCCATGAGCTTACGATCCTCCTCGTCCAGCCAGACGCAGTGGGCAGCCAGGGCGCGGGTATCGAAGACACGGTGGCAGTTTAGCACCTGGGCAGGCGTCAGGCCGTTGCGGGATAGGCTTCCCTCGTGCTCGGACTTCGTCTCGGAAAGATGGACGTGCATCCCCAGGCCATTGTTGATGGCGTATTCGCTCAAGGCATCCCAAAGGCGATAGTCGGAGGTGTACTCGCCGTGGATGGCAGCCTCCACCTGGATGCGGCCATGATCATAGCCGTGCCACTTCCGGTGCAGCGCCACCGCCTCCTGGCAGCGCACATCCGTCTCAAAGTCAAAGTCGTCGGCGAATAGCGTTGTCGCCCGGGAAAGATTGGCCTTGATGCCGCTCTCGCTGACTGCCTCGGCAATCTCGTCGCTGAAAAAGTACATATCCGACACCGAGGTGGTACCAAAACGCAGGCATTCGGCGATGGCAAGCAGGGTGGCCGCCTTGACCGTGCGCCCATCGAGGCGATCCTCCCGGGGGAAGATATAGTCATTGAGCCAGGTGCCGAGATCATAGCCGTCGGCATAGCCCCGCAGGATGGTCATGGGCAGATGGGTGTGGCAATTGATCAGGCCCGGCATCAGCACCATGCCCGTGCCGTCGATGATCTTCGCAGGCTTTTCCTCCGGGGCGCTTTTCCCCACATGGCTGATCTTTCCATCTGTAACGCCCACAAAGGCATTGGGATATACATGAAGCTCCGCGTCCATGGTGACGCAGGTGATATTGGCAAATAAAATGTCCATGGTGCTCTCCTCTTTCCTTCGTTACTTCAGCCAGTCGAAGGCCGCATTCTTTTGAAGCAAGGTATCGTCGATCCGACTGATGTACTGTTGGGGGGCTTTGGGGTTGTGCTGCCGCTCCAGGCGGCCGTCGGGCAGCATGATCTTCGTCATGCCGCCGCCGCCCAGGGAAATGATGCTGTGCAGCTCCTCCATCATATAGATATTGTATAGGCCCTCATGGCCCGGCTTCGTCCAGCCCACATTCTCAAAGCTGCCGGACATATATTTCTGACGGTAGAGATAGTAGGGGATATAGCCCGCCTGACGCAGAAGCAGCGTGGCCTCCCGCAGCATTCTTCCCACCACTTCCGCAGAAGGAAGGTCGCTTCGCTCCTGAAACAGGGTCGCGCCCTTTTTGAGCGCAAGGGTATGCACCGTGATATTTTCCGGGTCTAAGGCTAAAATCTGTGTCAGGGATTGGATAAAGCCTCCCAGCGTATCGGCGGGCAGGCCCGCGATCAAATCCATATTGATATTTGTAAAGTCCGCCGCCCGGGCCTGCCGGTAGGCGCGGAGGGTATCGGCAGAGCTGTGACAGCGGCCAATGGCCTGAAGCACTGTTTCGTCCATGCTCTGGGGGTTAATGCTGATGCGGTCGCAGCCAAATTCCCGCAGCACCGCAAGCTTTTCCTCATCCAGGGTGTCGGGCCGTCCTGCCTCCACGGTGTATTCCAGCAGCTGTCTCAGGTCAAAGCTCTCGCGCATTGCCGCCATTAGTCTGGCAAGCTGAGCCGCATGCAAGGTTGTGGGGGTGCCGCCGCCGATATAAAGGGTGCGAATCACCCTACCCTCTCGCCGAAGCAATCCGGCCACATGATGGATTTCCCGAAGAAGGCAGGATAGATATTCCTCTAAAAGACCTCCGCAGCGTTCAATGGCCTGGCTGACAAAGCTGCAATAGGTGCAGCGGGTGGGGCAAAAGGGAATCCCCACATAGACAGACACATCCTCCGGCCGCAGCAGCTGCATCGCCTTCACAGTGGCCAGAGAAGCATCCACACACAGGGCCCGGCGCTCCGGGGTGACGAAATAGACATCCCTTAGCAGCCGATCTGCGGATATTTTCGTGCCACCCTCTAAAAGATGCCGCGTGGTGAGCTTTGTGGGCCGAACCCCGGCCAGTGCACCCCAGGGAGGCTTTGTCGGCAGAAGCTGCACGGCGGCCAGATAATAGCTCCGCTGCAAAATCCGCCGCCGCAGGGGGACCGTCTCCTCCCCGGTGCGTAGGCGGCAGGCCGCCCGCGCCGTTGCGCCCTTCCAGGTGATCCGGGCTGTGGCGGTCAACCACTTGTCGCCCCGATGGAGCGTGGATACCGCCCCATCGTCGATAAAATCGCCACTCTCGGCGCTCTCCATGCTCTCCTCCGGAAACAGGGCAAGCTGTAGCTGCTCCAGGGCATAGATGTCGCTGTGACCGCTAAGATATAGCTTCATTTTTCCGTATTACTCCGCATATAAGGATTATATCTGCGCTCCCGGTCTAAGGTAGTAGCCTCACCGTGGCCGGGATACACAAAGAAGTCGCCCTCCAGGGCCTTGAGCCTCGCAAGGGAGGAAACCAGCGCTTGCCAGCTTCCGCCGGGTAGATCCGTCCTGCCGCAGTCGTTTCGGAACAAGGTGTCACCGGTAAAAAGCCAGTTCCCAAGCCGGAAGCAAGCAGAACCCGGCGAATGCCCAGGGGTCAGGAGCACTGTCAGCGAAATCTCCCCGAAGGAAAGCGTCTCGCCATCGTGAAATTCCCGGGTGCAGGGGATGGGACCACGGGTGATCTTCGCCGGCAAATGGGTATCCGGCTCCGCGAGGTACACCGGGCAATCAAACGCCCCTGCCACCTCCTCTACCGCGCCCACGTGGTCAAAATGGCCATGGGTCAGCAGAATTGCCAGAGGCCGCACCTCCAGCTCCTGAAGCCTTTTTAGAATACGTCCTGCATCATAGCCGGGGTCGATGACGATGCCCTCGCCCTTTTCGTTCCATATAATATAGCAGTTGGTCTGTAACAGGCCCAACTCCAGCGCTTCCATCTGCATATCAATCTCTCCTGTTATTTCTTCATCAGCTCATCCGTGTCCAGGATCAGCGTAACCGGGCCATCGTTCACAGATTCCACCTGCATATAAGCGCCGAATTCTCCATGCTGGGGCGGGAAGCCCAAGGCCTCGCAGTCGGCAAGGAAGGTTTCATACAGGGGGATGGCAATCTCCGGAGGGGCGGCAGCAATGAAATTCGGACGGCGACCCTTGCGGCAGTCGCCGTAAAGGGTGAACTGGCTGACAACCAGCACACTGCCGCCAACGTCGGACAGGCCCAGATTGAGCTTGCCGCCTGCATCCTCAAACACACGAAGGCTGAGAATTTTCTCTGCCAGCTTTCTGCTCTGCTCGGCTGTGTCATCGGGAGCGACACCTAAGAGGATCAGAAAGCCCTGGCCAATCTGGCCCTTCACTTCTCCGTCAATGCGCACGCTCGCGCCGGTGACTCTGGTAACAACTGCTCTCATAATCGTTCTCCTAATCTATAATCTATGAGCAATTCTCCGGTGGCATACCGGCAGAATCAGTTTTGTCCTCTTCTCACATCCAACACACCGGAAATGCAGCGGATGCGATACTGGATCGCCTCCAGCCCCTTGACATTGTCCACCTCGAAGGTCAAAGTGAACAGAGATTTGCCGCCGGGCAAATTCTTGCCGCTGACCTCCAGCACGTGCACCTTGGAGGTGGACAGCACCGTGGCAATATCCAGGAGCATACTGTTGCGGTCGATGGTGTGCACCTCCAGGCAGGTGGAAAAGGGCTTGCCGCTTTCGTACGACCACTCCACATTGACCCAGCGGCCGGAATTCTGGGGATCGGCCATGCCCCGGACATTGGGGCAGTCCCGGCGATGGATCGACACGCCGTAGCCCTTGGTGATAAAGCCGACGATGTCGTCCCCCGGCACCGGGGTGCAGCAGCGGGAGAACTTGATCATACACGAATCCAGCCCATCGACGATGACGCCGGAATCCTTGTGCCGATCCTTGGGGGCGGTCTCCTTGATTGCTGTCTCCTTGGCAGGCGTCTCCTTAGCCGCCCGGTTGGCGTGCATCAAATCCTCCCGAATGCGGTTGATTGCCTTGACTGAGGACAGGCCGCCGTAGCCGATGGCCGCAAAGAGATCGTCCATCGTCTCAAAGCTGCTGCGCCGCAGGAGGGTTGCTACCAGCTCCTCATCCTGGAACAGGAAGCTTGGCTGGATATTCATGTGCCGCAGCTCGCTTTCAAAGCTCGCTCGGCCATGGACAATATTTTCTTCTCGTCGCTCCCGCTTGAACCACTGCTTAATTTTGATGCGGGCCTGATTGGACTGGCACACCTTGAGCCAGTCGCGGCTGGGGCCCCGGGCGCTCTTGGAGGTGATAACCTCGCAGATGTCGCCGTTTTTCAGTCGCTGATCATAGGGAGCGATGCGGTTGTTAATCTTCGCGCCCACCATGGTATTGCCGATGGCAGAATGGATGGCATAGGCAAAGTCAATGGGAGTAGAGCCAGAGGGAAGCGAAATGACCTTGCCCTTGGGCGTAAAGACGAAAACCTCATCGTCAAACATATCCACCTTCAGCGAGTGAATATAGTCCTCCGCGTCCGTCTCCTGCTGATTCTCCAGCAGGCGGCGCACCCATTCAAATTCCTTTTCATCCCCCCTGCCCGCCACGCCGTCTTTGTACTTCCAGTGGGCGGCAATGCCGTATTCCGCCGTCTCGTGCATATCCCAGGTACGGATCTGCACCTCGAAGGGGATGCCCTGCCGACCAATGACGGTGGTGTGCAGGGACTGATACATATTGGGCTTGGGCGTGGAAATATAATCCTTGAACCGCCCGGGAATGATATTGAACAGATCGTGAATGTGGCCCAGCACATTATAGCAGTCGGGGATGGTGTCCACAATAACCCGGAAGGCGTAGAGGTCATAGAGCTCGTCAATGGTTTTATTCTGAGACTTCATCTTGCGGTAGATGGAGTAGACATGCTTCACGCGCCCCTGAATGGAGCACCGGATGCCCGACTGGGTCAGGCGCTCGGAGATGGTGGCCTGGATGGTCTGCATGAATTCCTCGGATTCGGAGTGGTGTAGCTCCAGATAGTCCATCAGCTCGGCATAGCCCGCGGGATCAAGGTACTTGAGGCTGGTATCCTCAAGCTCCCATTTGATTCTCTGCATTCCGAGTCGATGGGCTAAGGGGGCGTAGATGTCCATGGTCTCCCTGGATTTGGAAATCTGCTTGGCAGGGGTCTGGTACTGCATGGTGCGGGTATTGTGGAGGCGGTCAGCAATCTTGATGAGGATCACCCGGATGTCCTTGCTCATAGCCATGAACATCTTGCGCAGATTCTCCATCTGCTGCTCCTCCAGGGTGGAGTATTCCACGCGGGTCAGCTTTGTAACACCCTCCACAAGATCTGCCACTGTGGGGCCAAAGAGCTGAGAAAGATCGTCGTGGTTGGAGTCGGTGTCCTCAATACAGTCGTGCAGCAGCGCACCCAGAATGGAGTCCGTGTCCAGGCCGCTCTCGGCCACAATCTCCGCCACCGCCAGAGGATGGATGATGTAGGGGGAGCCGTCCTTGCGCTTCTGGCCCCGGTGCTTCCGTTCGGCGTACTCCACAGCCTTGTTGACCAGCGCCATGTCCACATTGGGCGTATATTTGGCGATGGCCTTCACCATCGAATCATAGTGCTCCTGAAAGGTTTCCATGGCTTACCTTCTTTCCATACATTCGGTAAGATAGCGGATCACACTGCTCTGGTTTAAATCCACCTTGCTGCCATCCGAAGTAATGCGGATATGTAGATACTTGGGATGCAGCCGCAGCTCAATCAGCCCCAGCTCGTGGAAAGCGTCCAGACAGATGCGGGTGCGCATCAGCGAACACGCCTTTCCGGTTGCGCGGGAGATTTTCCGGCACAGGCAGGCCGCGTTCTCGACCACCTCGCCGGCACTATTGTGGGAGATGAGATAGCGCCACACCACCGCAAATTCGCCACGGCTGGGCAGCAGCATCCGAGCCTCCTCCTGCGAGATCAGCTGACGCTTGGCGCAGCGTTGGTAGGCTGCTTCCTCAGCCTCATTGTTCTCCCGCTCATTGCGGCACTGGCGCAAATCCACCAGGTTGAGCTGTACCGAGCGCATCCCCCGAAATTCATTCACCTGGGGTGTAAAGGCTACATCTATATAGTCGCCCTGATCCACCGCCGCCTGCCGGGCCGTGGCAGAGAAAAAGATCGCCGTGCATACTTCCCCACTGTCCGTGCGCAGGCGCAGACGCAGATGCTTACCGCCGCCCACCTCGCTGAGCTGCTCTACAAAGACATGCTCCATGCAAAACACTGGCCTGGGGCAGCCGCTGCCGCATGGCTCCAGCTGGGAAAGGGCCGCTACATTCTCAAGGGTCAGAAGCGAAGGGGCCACGGCGCAGTCGATCTCCAAGGCCGACCTGGCTTCACCGGAATCTGTGAAGCGGCGGGCAAGGCTTGTGATCTCTCGGCGAAATTCGTCAATCCGATCCCGGCGGATGGTAAAGCCGGCCGCGAGCTCATGGCCGCCGTAGCTCTCCAGAAGACCTGATAGGCTGGTCAGGCCGGAAAACAGGTTGAAGCCGCCATAGGAACGCGAGGAAGCTTTCCCCCTATCTCCATCCATGCAAATGAGGAAGGTGGGGCAGGAGTATTCCTCCGCCATGCGGGAGGCGACGATGCCCACCACGCCTTGATGCCAGCTTTCTCCGGCCAGCACAATAGCGCCCGGGACCTCATCGGCGCCCAAACGGGAGACGGCATCTCGATAAATATCCGATTCGATGGCCTGCCGCTGCCGGTTGAGGCGGCACAGGGCACTGGCATTTTTTGCAGCGTTGGCAGCGTCCTCGGTCAAAAACAGGTCCATCGCCACCTCCACCTGGCCCATACGGCCGGCGGCATTGATCCGTGGCGCCAGCACATAGCCCACAGTGGCGGCGGTCACCTGCGCCGGGTCACAACCGCACTCCCGAAGCAGCGCCGCAATGCCTGCCCGCTTGGGATGGGCCAGTAGCTGCAGTCCTCGGGTCACAAAGGTGCGGTTCTCCCCCCGCAGGGTCATCACGTCCGCAATGGTGCCGAGGCAGACCAGGTCGCCGTATGATGCCAGCACCGCCTCCTGGTCGCCTCCCAGGGCAGCGGCCAGCTTGAAGGCTACTCCCACACCGCTAAGATCGGTGTGGGGATACGTACGATCCGGCCGGTGGGGGTCGATGACTGCGCAACAATCGGGAAGCTCTGGCTTGCACTCATGATGATCGGTCACAATCAGGTCAATGCCTAGTGCGCGGCAAAGCTCTGCTTCGTCGGTGGCGGTAATGCCGCAGTCCACCGTGATAATCAGGCTCACCCGCTCCCGGGCAAGCTGCCGAATGGCCGTCTCGTTGAGGCCATAGCCCTCCTCCAGCCGTCCAGGGATATAGCTTACGCAGCGCCCTTTCTGGTGACGAAGAAAATCCAAAAGCAGACAGGTCGCAGTAATGCCGTCCACATCGTAATCGCCGTAGACTGCGATTTTTTCACCCTGGCGCAAGGCCTTGCGGATGCGCGCAACTGCAGCATCCATCTCTCGCAGCGCAAAGGGATCACAAAGGGGCAAATCGCAGCGCAAAAAATCCTGTGCCTGCCTTGGTGTGCAATATCCACGGCTGCACAGCACCTGCGCTGTCAATGGAGAAAATCCGGCTTCACGCAGGTGCGCCACATCCTCAGGTGCGTAGCTTGATATATTCCAGGTTCCGTACTTCATTCCAATTCCACATCCGAATGTTTATTTTTCTATTATTATATCAATTTTCGCCCCAATTCACAAGACAAAACAACACCTTTTTAAAAATTATAAAAAAATTGCCCCTGCACCTCGGTCAGGGGCAAAAAGCCAAGTATCTACGGCCAAATGGCCAATTTTCCGAAAAATCAGCGTTTGCGGGTCACCCGTTGCCTTTTCTGCCACCGAAGGGCAAGCACCAGCGCCACCCCGGCCAGCACACCAAAAAAATCAATCCACACATCGCTCACCTGGCCGCTGCGGCCCTCCACATAGAGCTGGATCGTCTCGTCCCCCAGGGCACACACAAGGCCCCCGAACGCTGGCCAGGAAACTCCGCCCCGAAGCCATAGCGCAAGCAGCAGCCCCAAGATCATAAACTCGCCAAAATGGGCAACCTTGCGCAGAAGGTGCTCGGTCAGCATCGGAAAAATCGCCACAAGCTGCGCCAGCAGCCCCTGGCTCTCCGCGCCACTCAATGACGCCGGCATGGCCGACTGGGAAAAAATCAGCGCCAACCACACCGCACACACAGGCAGCCAGCGCCACCGGACAGCCGCGTTTTTCATTCTATGCCGCCTCCTCGCCCTTCGTTTCTCTTTCCATAGCTTACCACATCCGGGGGCTATTTTCCACTGTTTTTTCCTACGGCCGGTTTTTGGATACCATTTATACGCATCTCCAAAGAAATTCCAAGAAATGCCCCATATTTCGTGAAAAAATTCATTGATTTTATGAGGTATTTGGAGTATCATTGTAAGCGGTATGGCCTGTCCGGTGGGATGATCCAGAAATCTATCCCGTCGCGCCATGCCGCCTGATTCGTGTGAATAACTTTTTACAGGAGGATTGATGAAACGTATGGCTTGCAAACATGAAACTGTTCCCTTCCAGGGGACAAAAGAGCAGGAAGCCGCCCTGATGGCCGCCATCGCAGAGCTGAAGGACGAGCCCGGCTCCTTGATGCCCATCATGCAGAAGGCGCAGGATATCTACGGCTACCTCCCCATCGAGGTGCAGACCATGATCTCTGACGCCACCAATACGCCGCTGGAAAAAATTTACGGCGTCGCCACCTTCTATTCCCAGTTCACGCTGGAGCCCAAGGGACAGTATCGGATCTCCGTTTGTCTCGGCACAGCCTGCTATGTCAAGGGCGCACAGATGGTCTACGACAAGCTGAAGGAGCTTCTGGGCATCGACGAAGGCGGCTGCACCCCCGACGGCAAGTTCTCGCTGGATTCCTGCCGCTGCGTCGGCGCCTGCGGTCTTGCCCCTGTCATGATGATCAACGACGATGTCTACGGTCGTCTCACCCCTGACATGATCGAGGGGATTCTAAATAAATATTGATTGGTGCGTTCGTATGAAATTTGAGCAGATCAGACAGATTCTCAACGCGCAGACCGTCTGCTGTCCGGAGCTGATGAGCTCTGAAGCCAGCGCCACTGCCTACGCCAGCGACATGATGAGCGACGTGCTGGCCTTTGTCACCGATCAGACGGTGCTCCTCACCGGCCTCATCAACGAGCAGGTCATTCGCACCGCCGCAATGCTGGATATGCGCTGCGTGATCCTCGTGCGAGGCAAACAGCCGACACCCGGTATGCTTCAATTGGCCAAGCAAAACGGTATTGCCATCCTGACCACCGGCTTCAATCTCTATGAATCCTGCGGCAGGCTGTGGAGCAACGGACTCAGGGAAGGTAGCTGATGAAATGTCGGATGCCCTGAAGTTTGAATATAATATTAGCGGAGAGAGCTTTGCCTCCGCAGGAGAGGCCACCATGCGGATCAAAAAGGAGCTTCGCGCTCTGGGCTTTCGTCCGGAGCTGATCCGCCGCGCCTCCATTGCCATGTACGAAGGCGAGATCAACATGGTCATCCACGCGGGCGGCGGCATGGCCACCGTGCTGGTGTATCCGGAATGCATCGAGATCATTCTGGCAGATCAGGGCCCCGGCATCGCCGACATCCGCCTGGCCATGCAGGAGGGCTACTCCACCGCCCCTGACGCCATCCGCTCGTTTGGCTTCGGAGCAGGCATGGGTCTGCCCAACATGAAAAAGTATACCGACGATATGAGGATCGAATCCGAGCTGAACAAAGGAACCACCGTATACATGAAAATCAGCGCCGGATAATTCCGGCCCAATAGAGGATCTATGGCAAACTACAATCACTCGGTTTTGCTGGATATCAGCAAATGCAAAGGCTGTACGCACTGCCTGAAGCGCTGCCCAACCGAAGCGATCCGAATCCGCAGTGGGCACGCGCAGATCTCTGCAAAAAGCTGTATCGACTGCGGCGAGTGCATACGACTTTGCCCTTATAACGCAAAAACGGCTACTTGCGACAAGCTGGACGCCATCGAGTCCTTCCGCTACAAGATCGCTCTGCCACCCCCTAGCTTCTATGGCCAGTTTGACCACCTGGACGACATCGACTACCTGATTCAGGGCCTCATCGACTATGGCTTCGACGAGGTATTTGAGGTTGCCCAGGCGGCGGAGATCGTCTCCGGCTACACCCGCAGGTACCTGCGCCGCCCCGATGCGCTGAAGCCCGCCATCAGCTCCGCGTGTCCCGCGATCACCCGGCTGATCGAGCAGCGCTTCCCCAATCTCATTGATAATGTGATTCCCCTGCTGCCCCCGGTGGATGTGGCGGCAAAAATGGCCCGACAGAAGGCCCTGGCAGAGCATCCCGAGCTTAAGCCCGAGGACATTGGCATCTGCTTTATCTCCCCCTGTGCTGCAAAGGTCAGCTACCTCAAGAACGAGATCGCCAAGGGCCGGTCGGATGTAGACTGCGTGGTCTCCATGGCGGACATGTATTTTGCCATTGTCAACGTCATGGACCCCACGAATGTGCCCGAGGTCAGCGCCCAGACCGGTATCATCGGTGTGAGCTGGGCCTCCAGCGGCGGGGAAGCCAGCGCCCTGTTCAACGACCGCTATCTGGCGGCGGACGGCATTGAAAATGTCATCCGCGTGCTGGAAAATATCGACAACGGCTCCTTCCCGGAGCTGGAGTTTATCGAACTGAACGCCTGCAGCGGCGGCTGCGTCGGCGGCGTGCTGACTGTGGAGAACGCCTTCATTGCCAAGGCGCGGCTACAGACTGTGCGCCATTACCTCCCTGTGTCTCGCAACTGGAACGTTGCCGATGACGCAAAGGAGAATACCACCATTCCCAGCCACCTGTTCATGCGTGAACCCCTGCAATATTCTCCCCCCAGCAGCCTGTCCGACAACATGATGGAGGCCTTCCGCAAGCGCGCCCAAATCCAGGAGATCGTCGAGCGGCTCCCGGCCTTGGACTGCGGCTCCTGCGGTTCTCCCACCTGCCAGGCCTTTGCCCTGGATGTGGTCAACGGCAACGCAACGGAGGAAGAATGTATCGTCAAAATGCGCGACAGAATGCAGGCCCTGGAGGAAGGAGCTACCCATGACCGTCCGCGCCCTATGTGACAAGACTGGATTTACTCCCCTGACGCTGCCCTGCCCCGATCGTCCCATCGCGTCCGGCTATGCGGGCGACCTGCTGAGCTGGGTCATGGGCAATGCAAAGAGTGGCTGCGCTTGGGTCACAATCATGACCAATCGCAACATCATTGCGGTAGCCTCTCTCATTGAAATGGCCTGCATTATCCTGGCCGAGGGCTGCGAGCTGCCGGAGGAGCTGATTTCCCTGGCACAAGCCCAAGAGGTCAACATCCTCTCCTCGCCGCTTTCCACCTACGAGGTCTGCGCGGCGCTCTCTAAGCTCCTATGAGGCGCGTATACTGCGACTTCCACATTCATTCCTGCCTCTCCCCCTGTGGCGACGACGCTATGACGCCGGCCCTGGCCGCAGGACTCCTGAAGCTGGCAGGCTATGACGTGGCAGCCCTCACCGACCACAACGCCGTGGGCAACTGCCCCGCCTTCTTTCAGGCCTGCGAGAGCTACGGCCTGACCCCTCTGGCCGGCATGGAGCTGACCACCGCAGAGGACATCCACCTGGTGTGCCTGCTGCCCACCTGCGAAGAAGCACTGGCCTTCGGCGAAGAGATTGACCGCCGCCGCGTAAGGATTCGCAACCGGCCCCAGTTCTTTGGCCATCAGCTTCTGATGAACGCGGAGGATCAGCCATTGGGCGAAGAGCCTGACCTTCTTCCCAATGCCACGACCCTCTGCCTGGAGGATGCCTTTTCCCTGGCATGTAGCTTTGGCGCGGTGTGCTATCCGGCCCACGTGGATCGGGAGAGCAACGGCATTCTGGCTGTCCTGGGTGATTTGCCCGAGAAGCCCGTCTTCTCCCATGCGGAGTTTCGGGAGCCGGACAAGCGGGACGAATGGTGTGCCCGCTATCCAAGGCTAAAGCGCCTGCGGCCTCTTTTCGGCTCTGACGCCCACCGCCCGGATGCGATCGTTGACGCGAGCTTTTCCATTGAAATCGCCCAGACCGGCGACGTGGCATCCGCCGTCATGGAAGCATTAGGAGGCAGCCTATGAAGGAGCTATCCCTCAATATTTTAGACATCGCCATGAATTCTGTTAAGGCCGGAGCAACGCATATCTCCATCGGTCTTGAGGAGCTTCCCCCAAAGCTCACCGTCACGATTCAAGACGACGGCTGCGGAATGACCGAAGCTGCGGTGCAGCGACTGTCAGATCCCTTCTATACCACCCGCACCACCCGGAAGGTCGGCCTCGGCGTGCCGTTCTACACCCTGGCCGCAGAGCAGACCGGCGGCAGCGTTGCGATTACCTCGGAGCTCGGCCGCGGCACCACCATCACGGCGGTGTTTTATGAAGATCACATTGATTTTACGCCCCTGGGCGATATCATCTCCACCGTCACCACCTTGATCCACGGCTACCCGGACATTGCGCTGGACTTTTTCCATCGTGCACCGTCCTTTGCGGTTCACCTGTCCACCCGCGAGATCAAGGCAATGCTTGGCGATATTCCCATCAATTGCCCGGAAATTCTGAACTGGATCCGGGACTTTCTGGAAGAACAATACGATCACCAATCATAGAAGGAAGGATAATATCATGAAAACACTCGAAGAACTTGCACAGCTCAGAGAGCAAATGAAAGCGAAGCTGGCAATCCGCAGCGAGGAAGGCAAGCTTCGTGTCGTCGTCGGCATGGCCACCTGCGGTATTGCCGCCGGCGCAAGACCCGTCCTCAACACCTTAGTGGAGGAAGTCAGCAACGAAAACCTGACCGACAGGGTCTCCGTCTCCCAGACCGGCTGCATCGGCATCTGCCAGTTTGAGCCCGTCGTGGAGGTCTTTGACGGCGACAGCAAAGTCACCTATGTCAAGATGACCTCCGATAAAGCCAAGCGCGTGGTGGCCGAGCACCTCAAGGGCGGCAAGATCGTGCAGGAATATACCATCGGTAGTTCTAATGTTTAACAGGAGGGAGCAGACAGAATGATTCGTTCTCATGTTATGATTTGCGGCGGTACCGGCTGTACCGCATCCGGCAGCGCTACCCTGCAGGAAGCTCTGCAAAAGGCGCTGGAGGAAAAGGGTCTGCAGGACGAAATCCGCATCGTCCAGACCGGCTGCTTCGGCCTGTGTGCCCTCGGCCCCATTATGATCATCTACCCCGAGGGCGTGTTCTACTCCCAGGTCACCGAGGCCGATGTGCCTGAGATCGTGGAGGAGCACCTGCTCAAGGGTCGTATCGTCCAGCGCCTCGTCCATTCCGATGAGACCACCGAGGAGCTTGTCACCTCCCTGGCCGATACGAGCTTCTATAAGATTCAGAAGCGCGTTGCCCTGCGCAACTGCGGCGTCATCAACCCCGAAAACATTGACGAGTACATCGCTAAGGACGGCTATGCCGCTCTTGCAAAGGTTTTGACCCAGATGACCCCCGAGGACGTCATCCAGACCCTGTTGGATTCCGGTCTTCGCGGTCGCGGCGGCGCTGGCTTCCCCACTGGCCTCAAGTGGAAGTTCGCCAGAGGCTACGAAAACGAGCAGAAATACGTCTGCTGCAACGCCGACGAAGGCGACCCCGGCGCATTCATGGATCGTTCCGTTCTGGAAGGCGATCCCCACGCCGTTCTGGAAGCCATGGCCATTGCCGGCTATGCTATCGGCTCCGACCAGGGCTACATCTATGTCCGTGCTGAGTATCCTCTGGCTGTCGCTCACCTGAACACTGCTATCGCTCAGGCTCATGAGTATGGCCTGCTGGGCGAGAACATC
>JAZLFG010000019.1:0-3030 GCA_045615685.1 Faecousia sp. | reverse complement strand
CTTCGCCTTCTTCTGCGCGGTCACGGTCTTCGGCTTCACCGGCCCCGAGGGCGCCTCCATCGGCATCATCGGCGGCGCGGACGGCCCTACCGCCATCTTCCTCACCAACAAGCTCGCTCCCGAGCTGCTGGGCGCCATCGCCATCGCGGCCTACTCCTACATGGCCTTGGTCCCCCTGATCCAGCCCCCGCTGATGAAGCTGTTCACGACCAAGGAAAACCGCAAGATCAAGATGGTGCAGACCCGCGAGGTCACCAAGACCGAGAAGATCATTTTCCCGATCATTGTTGCCATCTTTGTCATCCTGCTCCTGCCCTCCACGGCTCCGCTGATCGGCTGCCTGATGCTGGGCAACCTCTTCCGCGAATGCGGCGTCACCGACCGTCTGTCCGACACGGCTCAGAATGCCCTGATGAACATCGTCACCATCATGCTGGCCACCTCCGTCGGCGCTACCATGGTTGCCTCCAACTTCCTGCGTTGGGAAACCATCAAGATCGTCATCCTGGGCCTCGTCGCCTTTGGCATCTCCACCATAGGTGGTCTGCTGGGTGGCAACATTATGTGCGCCCTGACTGGCGGCAAGGTCAACCCCCTCATTGGCTCCGCCGGCGTTTCCGCCGTGCCGATGGCAGCCCGTGTCTCCCAGGTGGAAGGCCAGAAGGCCAATCCCTCCAACTTCCTCCTGATGCACGCCATGGGTCCCAACGTGGCCGGTGTCATTGGCTCCGCCATCGCAGCGGGCTTCCTGCTGGCTGTGTTCGGCTAATTCTTAATCATTATGAAAAGGGGCTGTCTCTGTGGAATTGCCAAGAGACAGCCCCGAGCTGTAAGTTAAGAAATTGAACCGACGACGCAAGGAAGGAGAAAAGCAATGAGTAAAATACCGGTTTTTGTATCCTGCCCGACCAAATTAAATGCCGAGCAGGAAACCTATAACCAGAGGATCAACCGGCTGCTCGACGAATTTGGTTTGGAAAGACGCGCCCTGGGAAGGAGCGATTATCCGCTTGAAAATCCGCTAAAGGAGGTATATGTGCTTGCCAAGCATTGCGCCGGAGGAATTATCCTGGGATTTGAGCAAACCTATGTGGAAAAAGGAATCATAAAGAGAAATACCGACGAAAGCCGAGTCGTGTTGGACGCTTTCCCCATGCCTTCGCCCTGGAATCACCTGGAGGCAGGAATCTTATATGGACTAAAATTGCCGCTGCTCATTATAAAAGAGGCAAAAATTTCCGGCGGTATTTTTGATATTGGGGCATCTTCCCTCTTTGTGCATGAGTTTACGGCAGGCGCTGACTTACGGCAGGTATTTGCCAAATGGTTCAGCCAGGTTTACAAAACATATTACATGGAGTGATTTCCCCCCGGGTTTGATCACATTCTATCCTTTAAAGTAGCATACAGCTCCCCCGGTGTAACCGTCGGGAGAGCTGTGATTTTATTTCCATCTATAAGGACGTAAACGATGAACGTATAGCACCTCTATCCGGGGCAGCAGGGCGTCAAAGAGGAAGAAGGTCACATTCCCCAGTGCCACAAGCCCAAGGAGCAGACGCAATCCCAGCCCCTCGAATTCCTGCCGCAGCGCCTCCATGCCGAATAGGTACATCAGCAGGCTGTACATCACGGCGATTGCCGCGTTGAAGCATACAAGCTTTGCCAAAATCCGGGGCAGCCACTTCCGTTTGGCCAACCGAGGCCGGAGGATTGGATACCAGCCCAGGAACACATAGACCGCCGCCGCTTCCTTGTCTGGCCCCAGCAGGCACGACAGGATGGCCACTGCTCCATACCAGGTGATTGCCAGCTTCGTGCCGCATTCATACAGCACCGGCACCGTCAAAAGTGCCGCCAGCATGGGGCAGCAGAAGGTTGCCAGCGGGATCAAGCCTCCCATTAGCATAATGATTACCGCCAGCGCCCCCAAAAGCGCGCACAGTGCAAGCTGGGACGTTTTGTTTCTTCTCATTGCAGCCTCCAAAATCAGTTCCGGAATGCGTCCATTATATGCCCAAGCAAAGAAAATAGCAAGCCAGGTGGAAAAAAGTTTGACATTTTGCTTTTTTTGTGGCAAAGTAAAGACAGAAAATAGAACGTCAAGAAGTTTTTTGGCGCACTGAGAAAGAAGGTGGGCGAAATGTGGTGCCCCAAATGCAAAAGTGAATACCGTGAGGGCTTCACAGTGTGTGCCGAGTGTGGTGCGCCGCTGGTAAGGGAGCTGCCGAACATGCCGGACTTCGATGCGGTGCTTTTGGCCGAAACCGAGGGCGACAGCGCCTGGGAGCTTCCGGAGCTGCTGTCCCGGGCAGGAATTGCCTGCTATCTTTATGGGGGAAACGGGGCGTTTGTCCGTGTGGATCCGGCACAGGCTGTGCCGGGGGAGCTTTATGTAAACCGAGACGACTTGCCCACTGCCCGGCGCTGTGTGGCGCTGCTGTCCGGCCCACCTCAGCCTGTCGAGGAGGAAGTGCTGCTGGAGGCGTATGAGAGCTATATGAGCGAGTCCCCGGAGCCGGAGGAGGAACGGGAAGCCGGAAACGTGGCCTGGAAAATATTTTTGGTGCTGGCACTTGTGGCCATTGGCTGTGTGCTGGCAAGTGTGTTCCTTCGATGAGGGGGACGAAGCGTGAGGTGCTGGCCCTGCTGCGGGAGCAGGATGGCCCTCTATCCGGACAAAAAATTGCCGAGGCCCTGCATCTTTCCCGCACCGCCGTATGGAAGGCGGTAGAGGCTTTGCGGCGGGAGGGTTATCAGATTTCCTCTCAGCCCCATCTGGGTTATCGCTTCCTTGGGCCGACCGGTGCATTGCGAGCAGAAGAAATCTGTGCCCACCTGGGGGAGCACCCCTGGGCGGATACGGTGACGGTGCTCGATTGTGTAGACTCCACCAATGATCTTGCCAAGCGGTTGGCCGCCGCCGGAGCGCCCGAAGGTACCGCCGTGCTGGCAGAGACCCAGGAACGGGGACGTGGCCGCCGAGGGCGGCAGTTTTCCTCGCCAGAAGGGATGGGGATTTATCTCAGC
>JAZLFG010000018.1:0-8031 GCA_045615685.1 Faecousia sp. | reverse complement strand
AATCTTCATACTGGGGGTTCTGGCAAAGTCGCTGTTGCGGATGGTGATTTTGTTGACCCGCTGGAAGCTGGGAAGCGCTTGGTTGACCCGCTCCAGCTCTTCGCGCAGATCGACGTCCGCCTTCTGCTCGGTTCGGCGGGGGACGATCTCCAGGGCCAGGATGTGCCTGCCGCCCTCGGTGATGTCCTCAAATACCTGGCTGTCCTGCACAAATGGCAGGGCATTGAAGGCCGCCTCCACCTCCGCCGGGGAGATGTTTTCGCCGCTGGGCAGGACGATGCGCTCGCTCACCCGGCCGGTGATGTACAAAAAGCCCTCTTCGTCCACCCTGGCCAGGTCGCCGGTGCGGAACCAGCCGTCCAGCTTCTCCCCGCCGATGTAGCCGTCCATCAGATTGCGGCCCTTCAGCCACAGCTCGCCGCCTTCGATGCGGTATTCCTGATGGGGATAGAAAAGCCCCACAGAGGCGGGCTTTGTCAGGCTCTCGGGGTTGCCGGATACGAGGTTGGCCGATTCGGTCAGGCCGTAGCCCGGGAACAGCGTGATGCCCAGCTTATGATACTCTGCGATCAGGTAGGGCGGAACCGCCGCCGCACCGCAGATGATGTACTTCATATCATCACCCAGCATGTTGCGCCCGAATTTTTTTGACAGGGTCAGGGCCATCTCCGCCAGGGCGGGGACAACCACCCAGATGGTGGGGCGAAACAGGGCAATATCCCGGAACATATCCTTGCTGTCCCGGCAGATGTAGAGGCAGCTACCGGTGTAGAGGGAGGTCAGCAGGTTCCGGATCAGGCCGAACACATGCCACAGGGGCAGCACCAGCAGATACCGCTGGCCGAACACCTCCCGATAGCCGTAGCAGCCGTTCACCACGCCCTGCATCACCGCGCCGTTGGAAAGGAGCGCTCTCTTGCTCTGCCCGGTGGTGCCGCCGGTGTACATCACGACGCAGGGCAGCGCCGCGGCGCAGGGCGCCGCCGGAGTCGGCTCTGCGGCCGATTCCGTCAGGCACAGAAGCCGGATGCCCGGATGGGTTTCCCGGACAAGGCAGAGCTTTTCCTCCAGGGCGGGGTGATAGAGCAGGATGCCAACTTGATCTTTTTCACAGCAGCCCAAAAGACTCCGTTCGTCCAACTGGGCAGGCAGCACCACTGCGGTATGCCCTAAGGTGGTCGCCGCCAGAAAGCCCTTGACGAATGCAAAGGAGTTGGGCGCAAAAATGCCGACCCGGGTTCCCTGCGGATGCTGCGCCAGCAGGGTGCGAAGACCGGCAACCTCCCGCTCGACGTCTGCAAAGGGAAATTCCCGACCATCGTCACAGATGGCCGGCGCTTCGGCAAATTCCTCGCAGCAGTAGCGCCACATGGCGCTGACCGAGGGAAGCTCCCGGATGCGGGCAAAGGTCTCGGGCGTGGTGTATCTGGCAAATATACTGGGTTCCGGCGTTTTCATGTGCGGTTACCTCCCTTCGCACAGAGCGCAAAGCTGCTGTTCCTTTTCCTGCAAATAGCTTGTCATCGCGTCGATCTCGGAAAGCGCGGGATGCTCGCCCAGGCGGGCCGCCACATCCACCGGCTCTCCCACCGCGATGCGAAGCCGTGCGAGGGCATGGGTGCGCCGGGCCACATAGACCGGGATGATGGGCTTGCCGCTGCGCAGCGCCATCAGCACCATGCCGGATTTAAAGGAGGCAATGCCCCCTTCCGCGTTGATTTTCCCCTCGGGGAACATGCTGATGAGCTCTCCCCTGGAGAGCCGTTCCGTGATTTCCCGAAAGCTGTCCAGGCTGAAATTTTCCCGGTCAATCGGAATGCACAGGAAGTGGCGAAAGAAAAACGCCGCCTTCCCCTCCAAAAATTCCTTCAGGCAGAGGAAATGATGCCGACGATACCAGACGCAAAACTGCAAATAGATCGGGTCAAAATACCCCGTATGGTTGCCGATGAGCAGGGCCCCGCCGCGAATGCGTTTTCGGGCAAGCTCGCTCTCGTAGAGGCGCTTTGGCCGGTACAGGAGCAGGCCCGGAAGGGCAGACGTGAGCTTCACAAAATCATAAAATAAATATTCTAAGGAAAGAAGCTTATTTGGACGTTTCATTGAGTTGTCTTCCCAATTCCAGAATTTTCGACCGCATTTCCTCCGTCAGGCGGGCAAGGCGCTCCTTTTGCGGCAGCTCCGGGCCAATGGCTTCCACATCCATCGGCGTTCCGATGATGACTCTGGCTCGTTTTCTTCTAAAATACGAGCCGTCGGTATACACCGGGATCACCTTCGCGCCCGTGGACAGCGCCAGATAGGCCGCCCCGGGCAGGAAGGGGAGCGGCCGAGCCTCGCCCTTTCTCGGAAGCCGTCCCTCGGGGAAAATGCCTACCACGCCGCCTTGACGCAGAAGCTCCTCCGAGGCGGCCACACTGCCAAAGTCATGGGCTCCTCGGTTTACCATAATTCCGCCCATTGCCCGCAGAAACAGCCCCAGCAGCTTCCTTTGAAACAAAATTTCCGCCATCTGCACCCGCAGCGTCCGGGTAAAAAACACGAACAGGTAGACCGCAAAGTCATACACCGAGGTGTGGTTGGAAATCAGGATGGCGCTGCCCCGAATGCGGCGTCCCTGTATGTCTTTATTCTCGTAATAAATCTTGGTGCGAAAGCACAAAAAAGCCGCAGGCCAGCCGGTGAGCTTCACAAAAATAGAAAAAAGCTTAATCCACATGCGCGTTTGCCGCCTCAAGATAGTCATATAGCGCCTCCAAGGAGGTCAGGCCCTGATTGGGAAGGATGGAAATCGCGTATTCCTCCTGCAATCGGGAAAGCAGAGCAAAATAGTCAAGACTCGTGCCCCCCTCGTCCAGGAAAAAGTCCGCATCCCGGCAAATCGCCTCGGGCTTCTTCCCCAGGGCCTCCGCGAACAGCACCCGCAGGTGGGCCATGCGGGCGTCCTCCTGCGCGTCCTTGCGCTCCGGGGTAAGGATATGCAGCCTTCCCTCCCGGCAGTCCCGGGCAAGGCGCAGGCGGTTGCGCTTTATTTCGCCGTCGCGGATCAGAGGCTCGTCGGTCAGGAGAATTTTCCCGATGGCAGCGGAGAGCTGATTGGCCCGCAGGCAGTCGCGCAGCGCCATGCGAATGGCCGCCGCCCGGGCCTTGGTGCAATGGCCCTCCACCTGCACCAGGAGGGCAGGGGTCATTCCCTCCGCCTCCCGCAGGCCAATGAGGCAGAGATCCTTCGCACCGGGGGCGGAAAGCAGGGGCTCGATGAGGTTGGGATTCAGGTTCTCCCCGGTGGGAGAAATGACAAGATCATCCTGCCTGCCGATGATTTTATAGTAGCCCTTGTGGCACTGGGCCAGATCGCGGGTGTGGAACCAGTCCGCCCGCTCCATCCGCTGGCCATCCATCAAAATATAGCGGGCAAGCGAGCTTCCCCGGACGAGCAGCTCTCCCTCCGCGCTAATGCGATATTCCACCGAGGAGAGGGGCCTTCCCACATCGCCCCGGTTTCGCTGCTTCGCCCTTTTGCGCAAATCCACAGAGGTAATGCCGATTTCCGTCATGCCGTAGCCGTTGGCCAGGGGATAGCCGATGGCGTTAAAGAAGGAGAGCACCTCCGGCCGAATTTCGCTGCCGCCTGTGATCATAAAGCGGATGCTGTCGCCAAAGAGGTTCTCCCGAAGCTCCCGGAAGGCAAACTGGCGAAACGCAGCGCCCAAAACGGGCACGTCGCCAATTCTATTCGCAATCGACAAGGCTTTAGAGAATGCCTCATAGGTTTTCTCTCCCCGCGCCCCAATGGTCTTGATCGCCTGAGTATAGACCTGATCCCAGAACAGGGGGACGGCGAAGATATGCGTGACCTTATGCCGCCGAACGGTGGCCAGGATGGTCTCGGGGGCATAGTCCGGCAGATGGACAAAGGTGCGGGAGAAGAAGGCGAACCAGATGTACATGGCGACCAGGCCGAACACATGATAGAACGGCAGGAAGGTCAAAAGCTTGAGCCGCCCGGCATAGTGCCGCTTGATGGGGCGGCACTGGCGAATGACCTGATAGCTGTCTAAAATTTGCCAGAAGAATTCCTCTGCCCCGTAGGCGCAGATTTTCAGGTGCTCGGAGGTGCCGGAGGACATCACCAGCACCTCACTGCCAAAGGCGGCATCCCGGGGCGTGGCCTCGGGAATATCCGAAAGCAGGAGGGTCGGCGCCGAAAACCGCTTGCCGTCCGAGATCACACAGCGCGCCCCGCACTCGTGCAGCGCCTTTGAGAGCACCGCCTCCGGCAGCCGCAGATTCATAAGAAGCGGGCGGTAGCCGCTGCGCAGGAGCATCCAGAAGGCGAGAATCCATTCCAGGCTGTTGTCCATATAAAGGCCCACGACGCTGCCCGCCGGAAGCCCAAGCGACCCAAAGCCCGCCGCCAGCGCCTCGATGCGGGCAAGGGCTTCGCCATAGGTGGTACAGACAAGCCGCTCGCCATCGCTTCTCTCATAGAGGATGTTTTCCCGCTCGGAAAACATCAGGAAATACAGCGAGGCAAAGCTTCGATCCCCTTCGTATAGCTGCTTCAATTTTGCGTCCACATAGGCGTTGATGCGCCGATGGCCGCCCAAGGTTTCGCGTGTTCGTCCGCTGTTGGTCATACCTCTGTGCTTCTCCCGCAATTTGTCTGCCCTTTTTCACAATAATTCTACAAAACATTCCCGCCTTTGTCAACGGGCCACACAGGAGAACGCAACCGCTTTATGCTGGAAAAATTTCGTCCGCTCATTTATAATGTGTCCTATAAGGAGGCTGCGGCTGCCAGATTTTTCTGGCAGTCGGGTATAAGCCTGCATCAAGACGGCAATCTTTTTTAAGGAGACAGCAAAATGTTTGCGTTTACTACCTGCCAAAAGAAGAGAAAACCGGCATTTCAAAGGGTTCTGATTGGTATTTTGCTCGCAGTCTTGATTTTTTCTGCCATTTCCATGGCGGTGACCGGCAGCGTATTCCGTGCGCTGTTTGCCCGCCGGGAGGATACGGCCCGGCTTACGTTCTATGCGCCAAGGCCGGAGTGCGTCTGCGTCACCTTCCCCTCCGACGGCAATTTGCTCCAGGGCTACCTCTTTGGCACAGAAAACCGAAAGGGCCTCGTCATCATCGCCCATGGGTTCCATTCCGACGCCATGAGCCATCTGGGGGAAATTGAATATTTCGCCGAGCACGGCTACTGCGTCTTCGCCTTCGACGGCACCGGCACCGGCAGCAGCGAGGGAGACAGCATCGGCGGCTTTGCCCAGATGCGCAGAGATATCCTCGCGGCCATGGCCTTCGTCCGCCAGGATGCGGCCCTCACTGACCTTCCGATCCTTCTCTACGGCCACAGTCTGGGGGGCTATGCCGCCGTAACCCTGGGCAGCACGCCCGGGGTGCGTGGGGTCGTCAGCGTCTCGGGCTTCAACACACCGGTGGAGACCATGCACCATTTCGCGGCAAAGTATGTGGGCTTCCTGGCGGAGCTCGAATACCCCTTCTTATATCTGGAAAACCGGCTGATGTTTGGCCCGGAGGCCAACCGCTCCGCCGTGGACGCCATCAACGCGACCGAAACGCCAATGCTGCTGGTGGGCGGCAGCAAGGATCAGGTGATTCCCTATGACATCAGCATCTGCGCCCACCTCGACGAGCTCACAAATCCGAATGTCTCCTGCCTCTGGATCACCGAGGACGACCGCAACGCCCACTCCACCGCCTGGCTCTGTCCAAGGGCGGCCCAAAGCCTGCAAGCCCTGGCCGAGCGACTGGACGACCTGGTGGCACGCTACGGCAGCGAAATTCCCGCCGAGGTGCAAAACGAGCTGTCTCTGGCCATCGCGGAGAACCAAATCTTCGAGGTGGACGCCGGCTTCATGCAGGCCGTGTGCAATTTCCTCGAAGCAGCCCTGGTATCCTGAGGCGCGATAAAATTTTATTGTTTTTCGATAAAAAATGATTGACAAACAGAATCATCTGTGCTATCCTTTGCTTACCAAATGAAAAGGATGGGATGAATATGAACGATTCCTTGCCGCATCGCGGGAGCCTGCGGATTTTGCAGGTGTGCATTCTGGCATCTGCGCTGCTCCTGCTGGCGCTGGATGTGGGGCTCTACTGGGTTGTCCAGTGGTTCCTCGGCCTGTCCGATGCGCTGGGCGGCCTGCGCGATGGCATTCTTCTGATGAGCACAGGCTATGGGTGCAGTGTGCCCGCGTGGATTGCGCTGGGCTACCTCTGGCAGCTTCTCGGCTGCCTCGCCCGGGATGAGGTCTTCTCGCGGAAGACCGTGCGCTGCCTGCGCGGGACGAGCTGGTGCTGCTTTGCCGTGTGCCTGATTGCGCTGGTCAGCACCCTCTACTACCGCTACATGGTGCTGCCGGCCCTGGTGGCGGGCTTTGTCGGCGTGCTCGTCCGGACGGTGATGAGCGTCTTCGAGCGCGCCCTCGCCATGCAGGATGAGCTGGATTTCACGGTTTGAGGAGGCGCCTATGGAGATCATTGTCAATCTCGACGTGATGATGGCCAAGCGCAAGCTCGGCGCCGGAGAGCTTGCCGAGCGCGTGGGCATCACCCCGGCCAACCTGTCCATCCTCAAGAACAACAAGGCCAAGGCCATCCGGTTTTCCACCCTGATGGCCCTGTGCCACGAGCTATCCTGCCAACCCGGCGACCTGCTGGAATTCCGAGAGGACGAATCACCTGTTTTTGGGGAGGAATTGTGATGGAACCTACATACAATGAACAACCCTATCTCCCCCCGCGCTTTACCGCAACGGTGGAGGAGAAGCTGGCCGCCATTGTGAGCTTTCCGGCGGCCTACCTGTACATCTGCTTTTTTCTGGAGTGGAACAGCGTCTATTTGACGGTGTTTGCGCTCGTGTTCTGCCTGGGCGTGGCGCTGATGCACCAAAAGCGGCAGGGCGGCTGGGAACCGTGGGTCTGGCTGGGGGCCATGGCGGTGTGCCTGGGGGCAATCCTGCTGGATCGAAACCGCGTGTGGGACACCGGCTTGGCGATTCTTTTCATCCACGGCTTTGCGGTGTACTACTGCCTCTGCCGGGCCGACGTGCTGCTGGAGGGGAGAACCTCCCACCTGCTGCCGCTTGACGCCCTGTACGGCGTGATTATTTTCCCGTTTGGGCGTTTTTTCCTG
This sequence comes from Faecousia sp., assembly GCA_045615685.1. Taxonomy (GTDB): domain Bacteria; phylum Bacillota; class Clostridia; order Oscillospirales; family Oscillospiraceae; genus SVMC01. The sequence goes on along the minus strand of JAZLFG010000018.1, from coordinate 863 downwards.
CGCATCCGTGTCCTCGTCGCCATGATCCGCGACGGAAGAAAGCAGCGCTCGTCCTCGCTTTTGTGGACGCTGGTGGCCATTCTCGCGGCGGTGGCGCTGCTGTGTCTGGCGGGAAAGCTCCTGTCCCGGGCGGACGAGGGCTTTGCCAAGCTGATGCTCTGGCTCCGGCTGCCCGAGCCTGGGGTCGCACTGACCGACTTTCTGCTCCGGCTGCTTCTGAGCCTGCCGGTGGGCGCTTATCTATACGGCCTTGTAGCAGGCGCCGGACGGGTGACGCCGGAGGAAATGCGCACCCGGGGGCAAACCATCTGCCACAATCTTGAAAAGCTTCGCCGGGTGCCCAATGCGGTGTGGCTGGTGCTGCTGGCGGCCTTTGTGCTCCTATACGGCGTGTTCTTCGGCGTGCAGGGCAGCTACCTGTTCGGCGCGTTCACACGGACGCTGCCGGAGGGCTTCACCGTGGCGGAGTACGCAAGGCAGGGATTTTTCGCCCTGTGTAAGGTCATGGCGCTCACCTTTGTGCTGCTATGGCTGGCCCTGCGCAGTGCCGGGAAAGACCAAAGCCAGTCCAAGCCGCTTCGCATCATGGCCACAGCGCTTCTGGGCGAGAGTATGCTTCTGGCCGTCACCGCTGCCTCGAAGCTCTGGCTCTACATTGACTGCTTCGGCTTCACTCCCCTGCGTCTGCAAAGTGCCTGGCTGATCGCGGTGCTCTTTATGGGCTGTGTGGCCTCCCTTTGGTCACTGTGGACCGGCCGCCGAAGCGTCCGCGCCTGGGCCATGCTCAGCGGCATAAGTCTGGCGCTTCTGCATCTGTATTAATCCTATTATATGAACACAGGGGACGGTTCTGTGTGTCGTAC
>JAZLFG010000017.1:0-6526 GCA_045615685.1 Faecousia sp. | reverse complement strand
CCTTGATCGTACTGATCTTCTCTTCCAGCTTGCCGGGCGCACGATATATTGCGTTAGCGCTGCTGCTTGTTGGGACAGGCTTATTGGTGCGCGTGAAGAATGAGCCCGACTACCTCTACCTTTTGCGCTTTTTGCGGCATTTGGGCTATAAACGCCACTATGGAAAGATGTACAGTGATGAGCTGCTCTTAGCTCGTTATGATAATTCATCTTCGAAGGAGTTGGGATTCGATCACCTTTTTGCTAACGAAAGTGAAAAGCACGAACATTCTCGAAAAGAAGAGTATCGTGCGTTGAAAAAACGGCGGAATGCGCAATATAAGGACGAAGAAAAATTACTGGAAAGTGACGAAGTTTCCGAGGATGTGAAACAGGAAATTTTGGACCGTCGTGCCAAAGAGAATATGGAAATGGCGAAGGAGGCTGCCGAGGAAAAAGAAGAGGAACTGGAACGCTATATGATGACGGAGGTGGTACCCTTCACCGACATCGAAGATAGTGTGATTTCCTACGCTGGGGAGTATTATGGTGCTGTGATTGAGATTTCACCGGTAGAATTTCGCTTTTTCAGCCAATACCGCAGATCCAGTGCTATTGAGTCGGGTTTGGGTCGAGTGCTTCGCAATTTGGGCGGCAGCTATGCAGCCAATATCGTGAAGCTGGAGCGCCCGATCAATTACAATGCATACCGTGAATGTGAATATAAAAAGTTGGAAGCACTCCGCGCGTCCTATGAGCAGGGCTTTATGACCGAGGCGGAGTATCAATCCCGCGTGGAGGTTCTGTTTGACCGCCTTCATGAACTGACCGATCTTTGCACCACAAACAAAGTGGTGGTCCCTTTTTATTACTTTGTAGTTTTTGATAATGATAAGCAACAATTGGATCTGAGGATGAAAGACGTGATTTCCACGTTAGAGGCCACAGACTTACCTGTACGCCGTTTGGACGACAGGGATCTGGCGCTGTTCCTGAAGTACTCCAACCAGATTGACTTCCGAGAAGATGAAGTGGACCGTTTGGATCGTCAGGATTATGTGGAGTGGGCAATGCCTTCCACAGTGGATATCAAGAGAAATACCGTAGAGGTCAATCACATCGTTACTTATAACTTTGTGGTCAACCACTATCCCACTATGGTGGGGGACAGCTGGCTGGCCAGCGTCATGTCCATTCCCAATACCAAGGTGGTGGTCAAGTGCCGCCCCATGGATCGCATGAAGGCGATTCACAATATAGACTGGTCTTTGCAGGAGCTGCGCGGGCAATATACCTCCACCGGTGTTGACTCGCGCCGTGTCAGTCTGGCTGAGCACATCGATACGCTGAGCCACCTGCTTTCCATGCTGCAAGACGCCAGCGAGACGCTGCTGGAAACCAATGTTTATGTGACGGCCTATGATATTGAGGCTACCAGAGAAAATCTCAATATAATTCAACCGCCCAAGTCCCTACGCCGCAATTATTCTAACTTTAAGCAAATGGTGTGCCGCTATTACCGTGAAGCGGAATTGAATTTGGACCCCATGGATTTTAACCAGTTGAATACCTTTGTGGGTAGCCAAATCAGCGGCTTTGACCCCTTTGCAGAGAAGGGTCAGGCAATGCCATCCAACTCTCTGGCGGCGTGCTATCCATGGATATTCGCCAATGTCTCAGATGTGGGCGGCATCAAGATGGGGACCTTTGAGCATGTTCCGGTGTTTGTGGATTTCTTTCTCCGGGATAAAGAGCGCGTCAACTCCAACATGGTCATTGTAGGTAAGACCGGTTCCGGTAAATCCTACGCGGCAAAAGCACTACTGACAAATCTGGCAGCGGAAGATGCCAAGATTTTTGTATTGGATCCGGAAAACGAGTACACGGAGTTGGCTGAAAACCTACACGGTAAATTCATCAACGTGGGCAATGCACAACAGGGACGATTGAATCCCTTCCACATTATCACGGCGCTGGAAGATGACGAAGCAGATTCACAGACCGTTTCCGGCAGCTATGCCACCCACCTGCAGTTTTTGGAGGAGTTTTTCCGTCAGATTTTGCCGGACTGCGACAAGGACGCACTGGAGTATCTCAACGCTCTGGTGGATCGGCTGTATGCGAATATGGGCATTACGGCAGCAACGGATCTGTCTCAGTTAAAGCCGGAGGATTACCCCACCTTCGACAATCTTTATGAAATGGTTTTGTCCAACTACCAGACCGCAAACAGCGACTATGTGCGCAGTATGCTGCGGACACTGGTGACATATGTGGGCAAGTTCGCAGCAGATGGACGAAATGCCAATATTTGGAATGGTCCCAGCACGGTGACCACGGCAGAGAGCTTTACTGTGTTCAATTTCCAGAGTCTGCTGGCTAACCACAACAACACAGTGGCCAATGCTCAGATGCTGCTGGTGCTGAAATACATCGACAATGAAATCATCAAAAACCGCGACTATAACGAGAAGTACGGATTGCATCGTAAAATTGTTGTGGTCATTGACGAAGCCCATGTGTTCATTGATACCAAGTATCCGATAGCCCTGGATTTCATGTATCAGTTGGCCAAGCGCATCCGTAAGTATAACGGTATGCAGATCGTAATTACCCAGAACATCAAAGACTTTGTGGGCAGTGAGGAGATTGCGCGCAAGTCAGCCGCAATCATCAATGCTTGCCAATACAGTCTGATCTTCTCTCTGGCGCCCAACGATATGCAGGATCTGTGTAAGCTGTATGAAAAGGCTGGCGGGATCAATGAGATCGAGCAGGATAAGATCTCTACGGCGCCGCAGGGCAAGGCGTTCGCTGTTATCAGTCCTCAAAGCCGCTCCAACATTGAGGTCAGCGTGCCGGAGGGTACGGTTCGGATGTTCTCACAGCGGGGTCACACCACCGAATACTATGGCGGAGAAGACGGTATCGCAGCCTGGGACAAATTCGTGGGCAAGAGCAGGGAGTTAAATCTGGCCAACGCGGCAAAAAAGCTTACAGAGGAAGCATGGTACCTTCCGCAGCCTGCGGATGAGGGAGATTATGTGACCTTTGCAGAAATCAGTGAGGAAGAATTGACCGCGGAGCTCCACCGCCTTTTGGCGCGCCGCGCCGATGCACAGGCGTTTCGAGAGGAGGAGACCGTTGCGGCAACCCATGCTTTTATGCGGCTGCCACAAAAAAATGCTGCAGACGAAGCGGAGAATGAGGACGCTATGAAAGTGACAGAAATTAAGCGCACCGTGAAACCGGGCTCCAAGGGAAAGACCAAACACGCGGTCAAATCCACCCGCGCGGTGAAAAGCGTCAGCACCGTGGCGAAAACCGCTCAAACAGCTCATATGTCGGAGAGCAGAAACGTCGGCACAGAGGAGACATTAGCTCAGATTTTGAGCAAATTTTCCTACGACAGCCTGGCGGCGGAGATACGCCGCAGCGTGAAAGAGGAAATTGCCGCAGCCGGAATGACCTCGATGGCGCCGACTACGGTGAATACTGTCCCGCCTATGGAGACTGCTGTGCCTGCGCAGGAAGAGCCGCCAATATCCTCTCAGGACTTTACGAACAGACTGCTTGCCGAAGTGAACGGCAGCTCCGAGGCGACGGCTACTGACGACACCGCTGCTGGCAGCGGCGAGACAAGCGTGGCGTTTGCATCTGTTTTCAACGAAGATGCACTGAATGAAGCGGCTCGACTAAATGAAGAAGAGTCCAAGCGCGGCAACGATGACGACGGCTTCGATGTCATGGCTCTGCTTGATAGTGAAGTGGATAAGATCGAGGATAAGTCCGCTGTGGATATGATGGATATTTTCGGCGAAAAGGTTATCGATGTTTCGCTGGAGGAATTAGTGAAATATAATAAAAAGCGTTAGACCTTAATTAGTAAGCCAAGAAGGAGGGAGCACGGATGGACATCGGATTAGTGGATCGGGGGCATGAAGGCGAATTGCTGCTTAAAGGCCCCATGGATGCTAAGTCTGAGTCGGGGATGGCGAGGATCCTTGGCGAGATGACTCAGCGATACGACCATCTGATTTTGAATATGGCCGGTGTAGATTACGTGTTTTCTCCCGGTTTACGCTTGTTAAAGAATACCCATCTGGAGATGCAGAAAAAGGGCGGCAGGTTGACCGTTGCTTATGTGAGCAAACCGGTGATGGACGTGCTGGAGTTAGCGGGCTTTTCCGGCCTCCTGCACTTTGAGCACAGCTGATGAAACAAAAACAGAACCGATTTGTCTGCAAGCCCCATAGAGTGGGAAAATTGCGCAACGAGGAAACTCCGGAGGATGAGCCATGAATGCCATGGATAAAAATAATAGAAAAAAGAATTTGCCGCAGCGGCTCATTGCCCTGGGGCTGTGCCTTTTGATGTGTTTTCAGCTTCTGCCGGTGACAGTACTGGCCGGTACAGATGCGGCAGGAGAACTGGCTGAGAAAAAAACGCTCATGGAGGCAAGCTGGACTCGACTCACTGCCCCTATTGAGGAGCTTGTTGCCTTTGTTAAGGAAGATTTTGATGATAAAAATAGCCAGGAGCGGCAAGAGATCGAACAGAAATGCGGAGCGCTGAAGGGGGATACCGGAATCTATCAGCGCTTGGCTGAGGATTATTATGAAACTTACGCGATTGCTACGGATGCCGCTGCCGTGGAAGCGGCCATGGATGCGCAGTTGACGGCGTGGACGGAATTTTTAGAGAAGTTTGATTATCCTATAGTGGACGAGCCGAATCCCCTCAAAGATGATCCTTTTGGATTGCACGGGTTGGAGGAGAGATACAAAGCATTTGAGGCTCTGGAAGGCGTCAGGACAAGCGTCAGCGGGCTTATTGAAGAGGTGAGCGCCTTAAAGGAGATGGTCATCGGTCAGCCCGCCGTCAATACGGCAGCGGAGGCTTGGAAGGAACTGGAAGCGGCGCAGAATGCCTATGCCACTGCGCTGGAAACCATTACCGGCTTCGCCGATGCGTATTATGAGAAAATGCGGGCATGGACATCCAGCGGCAAGACATCAGAGGAAAATATTTATGACCCTGCAAAATCAAATGATTACCAAAATAACTATGTCCATGTGCAGGAGAGCTTTATATGGACTGACGTAGACAACAATCCGCGAGAGGACAAAGCTCAGCGCTACCTGTGGGCCACTGGTGAGTTAAGAAGAAGTGCTGAATATAACAAAGCGAGGACTGCGTTGAAAGAGTTGAGGACCCTGTATGAAAGCTTTGACAGCGCACTGCAAACCTTTTGCGGCGCGATTCCCGACGGAGCGACAATCTCTGAGATGCAGGAATGGTGTGCCCAAATTCTTAAGTGGGAAGAAAAATACGAGAAATGCTATACGGACTGGACTTCCCATAGATATGTAGATATAAGAAACAGTACGTATTACTCCACACGGTTTCCCCATTATGATTTCCAAGGCGAAATGTTTAAAAATCAGGGAATATCCACCTTGACCGACGATATTACATATAGGGATAACGGTTTGGAGCTGGCCTATTACATCGATTGCGAAGATGTCGTAACGCTGGGAGAGCGCACCGTGGACGCGTATGCATATATGGGTCATAAGGCCTATTTGGAGCTATCATGTTTAAAAGAAGATGGTTATAGCTTATATAATGCCAGGGTGAAATTGGAGAACGCCGCGGGGATTATTCATCAAGCCGTGGAAATGAAAGCTGCAGGTAATGAGCTCAAAACTGCCTGGATAAATTTGTGTGCGTTTGATGTTGAAACAGCACAGCAAGATGCGCTGGTATCGGCTACTGCATTGAACGCTTGGGCTGCGGCGGCCGGCAGATATAACAGCATGCTATATCAATACGCGACCAGAGAAGTAAAGGGAATCGGAGTATATCTGAGCCGGCATACCAATTTGATTTACGGCGTGGAAAAGCTGCAGGGCATGGCGGAGTTTTACCGGCAGGAGTATTCGGATGCCGTGGCGACATGGAAAAGCGTTAGGAACAGCACCGAGACTGGCGATATTAAAGCTCAGCGAGTTGCGTATTGTAAAAATGCGGTGTCTGCCCAGCAGAGGCTTTGTCGGCAGGTCGATGAATTGGTGGCCGCCGCGATGCAGGCGCTGTTTGACCGCTACGGCGTGACGCTGGATCCCAAGTTGAGTCTGGCTCAGCAGCTTGACGGGCAGATGGCACTGATGGAGAAAGCATCCCGTACGTCTCTGGAAAACGCGCTGAATCCTTATAGTGACGATAATCTGGAGAAGCTCACTAATGATAAGCTGGGCGTTGATACCGAAAAAGGCATTACCCGAAACGTGGCGATGCGCAGTTATCTGCGTTTGCAGTAGGCAAATCTACAGCTGTGGCACGATATCAGCGAGGAGACTGTCGGGATCTGCACCAACATCCTCAGCGGAACGGATACCAAGTGGCGCAGCAATGACATGGTAAGCGGCGGCTCGGGGCAGAGTCTAACCAGCGGCAATATTTTCGACCTGCGGATGACCGAGGTGGAAAATCGCGCCTACGCAGCCTACAGCGAATGTATGCTGGAATTCGCGGAGGATGCTTT
>JAZLFG010000016.1:0-63444 GCA_045615685.1 Faecousia sp. | reverse complement strand
CTTTATATCTCTGAGGCTGAGCTTGAGAGATTTGTTGGTGAATTATAAGGAGATAGATTATGCAGGCAACATGTGATCCCGAATATATTACTGCGACCTTTGTCAAAGAACTGAAGAATCGTTTTCTTTGTGAGGTTGAGATTGACGGAGAGCATGTTGTCTGCTATGTCCCCTCATCCTGCCACCTAAGCAATTTCCTTAAGTTGGAGGGCAAGAAGGTTCTTTTAGTACCAACTCAAACGAAAAACTCAAGAACCCAATATGCGTTGTTTGCAGTTCCATACAAAAAAAGCTATATTATCCTGAACACATCTATGGCAAATAGAGCAATACAAAACAGCATATATAGCCGGAGGTTTTCAGACTTAGGTAAGCGAAAAACAGTTATCAAGGAGCATTATATCGAGGGATATAAAAGTGACCTTTTTATCAAAGATACAAACACAATTATTGAAATAAAAAGTGTTTTATCTACAGAGGATATTGCCCAATTTCCAACGGTGTTTTCAGAGAGAACCCTTATGCAGCTAAAAAAGCTACAAGAGCTTATGATGAAAGGTTATAAGGTTCATTACATAATTGTATCTCTTAATCCATATGTCAAAACAATTAGGATAATTCAAGATACCAAATTTTCAAAGATTCTTTCATATTGTATCGATAATGGGATTATAGTATCTGCTTATTCCTGCCGATTAAAGGATAATCAAGCATATGTTGAGAAGCGTTTGCCAATTTCTTTTGAGTAAAATATACTCCAGTACCCGACTTTGCTCTTTGCCGTTTTGTAATTATGAAGGGCGGCAGAGAAATCTTTGAAAACTTCTCTGTCGCCCTAATTGGTTATGCGTATATCATATTGTCATTGACGATTTCCACCGCTGCTTCCCGGATTGCGTTCATCCGCTGCACCCAAAGCATCTGATTCTCTGCCTTGAGTTCTTCGGTAACCTCTTCCTGCGCTGCCATCTGCTGAACTATCTGAGAAAACATTGCTTCGGCTTTCCGGTCTATCTCCCGGAGGTATCTGTCCAGTTTTCCGGAAATAAGCAGACCGGAATAGATGGCGTGCTTGTGCTCACAAAGGTATTTGCCATGCCGCTGTCCCCATATTCCGATGGGTTCCTGTTCCGGCTCGTTGTCGCCGGCAATCAGGTAATAATCGCCAACAAGCTCATATTTCAGTCCGGTGCGTTCATCCGTTATGTACTTCTCCATTACGCATCCTCCTTCACAATAACCCGCAGTTTCTTTAATGGCGCATCAATGATTTTCAAAATTAGATCGTTGACGTCCTCTGTCGGCTTGTCTTCACGCAGATACTCATTACGGGCTGTTACGAGGCAGCCGACCAGCAGCCTGTGCTCAAAATCGTCAAGATAGATATGTCGCCTTGTCTCTCGCATGGTTATTCCTCCTTCAAATAATCCGTGTACGGTGCCTTGTCCGAAAGAAACGTGTCCTGCATAAAAGCTGCCCCGAGGCGGAATCCGACGATAAAGCTGTCGAGATTTCCTTCACCGTTGACAACGTCCCAAGCATTGACATAGGCAAGAAACTTTTTCTTATCCTCGCCCATGAGCTGATTCGTCATTTCTTCTTCGTAGTCGCTCAGCGTCTGCATTTCTTTTTGGACTGCCGTATTGTGTGTTGCACTTCTAGCCTGCGGATCAATATTTCCGTAGAAGAGCTCTTCGATAAACCCTGCCATTTCTGGTTTCCTCCTTGTGCCTATATCATAGGCGATCATAATAGATAAATCGAATGTGCGAATTTCAAAGCTTCCGAGCGGAAATATGTGTATTTGAAGCCGGAATATTATTTTTTGATCAAGTCCCTTATGAACACTCGGACCATTTCCCTATGCCCCCGCAGCGCGGGGACATAGGGGAATTTTGCATTTGTGGGGCTCGAAAAATCAAATGCATCGCTCCGGTGGAGCGATGCGCGGCGGCACACCTGCCGCCGCAAATGAAACACCTGCAGCTTCCGGGTTTTTGGGGAAGTGCAGGCGGAAAATTGTAGTCAGAAGATGGTGGCCTTCGGAAAGAGGCTTTGGTGGGCTCTGCTGAGAGGGTAGCAAGGACTGTGGCTGTATATAGACAAGGAAAAACCCCCAAGATCCGAAGATCTCGGGGGCTTGGAGCTGCTGGGCAGATTCGAACTGCCGACCTCATCCTTACCAAGGATGCGCTCTACCTACTGAGCTACAGCAGCATTTCAGACAGCCTCTGTATTATATCAAAAAAAACAGAATTGTCAACTATTTTCTGTAATTTTTTTCAGTGCCCGACGGAGAACGAAAATTTGGCCAAGGGATTGCAATTGACGGGAAATAAAGCTATTATAGGAAACAAAACAGCCCTTTTTGCATCTCGGGCTGCAAACTTTTTTACACAAGGAGGAAAGTTTCTATGACGGAGAAAACAAAGTCCCTTTTGGCACTAATGGGTAATTTGATCGTTGTGGTGCTGGAGCTGATCTCCCTTCCGTCGGTTTTTTTAGACAGCGGTTTGAAAATGATCCAATATTATACGGAAGATAGCAATCTGTTTGCTCTGGTTGCCTGCCTGATTTTGGCGGTGTGTCAAGGAGCGGCGCTTGCCCGAAAGCGGGAGGTGCCCCGGTGGGCGATGCTTCTTAAATATATGTGCGTCTGCTACCTGACGGTTACGTTCCTCGTGGTGCTCCTGATCCTCGCGCCAACCTATGATGGAGGGCATGGCTATCGGGCCCTGCTGTTTCAGGGTACCATGCTGTATCAGCATTTCCTTTGCCCGGTGCTTGCCTTTCTTAGCTTCGTGCTCTTTGAGCACGAGCCGGCGCTTCCCCAAAAGGCAGCGAAGCTTGCCATGCTTCCCACGCTTATTTACGCGGTTATTGTCATTTTCCTGAACCTTATGCGGGTGATGGTTGGGCCCTATCCCTTTCTCCATGTCTATGAGCAGCCTGTTTTTATGTCTATCTTGTGGTTTGTTGTGATTCTTGGCGGTGCATATGCCATCGCCTGGACGATCCTATGGCTGCACAGACGCCTGCGCATAGGAGAAAGAACATAGAGCTGACTGACGCTGGCTGTTGCCCTGGGATCAAATTTATGTGACCAAATAGAAAAAAACGGTAGTAGATTAGGGAAAGACCTTTTTCACAATCCAAGAAAGAGGTGCACGAATGGAAGACAGCCAAATTGTGGAGCTTTACTGGCAAAGAGATGAGCAAGCCCTTCTGGAAACAAGACGAAAATACGGCAGTTATTTCTATGCCATTGCCAAAAATATTCTGCACGACCATAGCGACGCGGAGGAATGCGTGAACGATACCTACATCGGCGCGTGGTATGCCATGCCGCCGAGCCGTCCCGTGATGCTTGGCACATTTCTTGGGAAGATCACCCGACGGCTATGCCTGAAGCGGCTGCGGGCTAGGACAGCAGCAAAGCGCGGCGGCGGAGAAGCGGCCATTGCCTTAGAGGAGCTGGAGGGCTGTATTCCTGCAGGACGAACGCCTCAGGAGGCGCTGGAGGCCCAGGAGCTGGCGCGTGTGCTCGACAATTTCCTGGCGACGCTCCCTGAGACAGAACGGCGCGTGTTTCTCTGCCGCTACTGGTACTTGGATTCCATCCGTGATATTGCCTCCCGCTTTGGATTTTCACAGAGCAAAGTGAAAATGATGTGCAAGCGTACCCGAGATAAGCTACTGGCGTATCTTTATAAGGAGGATATTTGGCTATGAACGCTCAGCTACTACAGGACGCCATCGGCGAAGTCCGCGATGACTACATACTAGACGCCCACGCCCAGCGCAAAAAGCGAGGGAAACCCTTTTGGAAGGCGGTCGCAGCTGCAGCCTGTCTGTGCCTCATTGTTTGCACTGCGTTGCCTGCCTTGGCCGCTGCGGGAAATGATTTTGCCTACGAGGCGCTTTATATGGCCTTGCCTGGCCTTGCCCAGCAGCTCAAGCCGGTGCACCGCTCCTGCGTAGACAACGGCATTAAAATGGAGGTCATCTCCGCCAAGATTGAGGATAACCGGGCGGATATTCTGCTCTCCATGCAGGATGTCACAGCGCACAGGCTGGACGAAACCACCGACCTCTTTGACAGCTACTCCATCTACACGCCCTTTGACTCCACTGGTACATGCCGACTGGTAGACTATGACGAAAAAAACGATACGGCCTTTTTTCTTGTGACTCTGACCCAATGGGACGATGTGCCGATTCCCGGAGACAAGATCACCTTCTGCGTCAGTCGGCTCCTGACCGGAAAGCGGCACATAGATACCCTCCTTCCGGAGATTGATCTTGCAAGCGCACCGGTCAATCCGGAGGCACAGACCTCGCCCAGCATCACCGGCGGGGGCAGCAGGGAACCAATGGATGAAGATCATCTGCATCTCTTGATCCCCCAGAAGGAGGACACCAGCTTCGTGCCCGACGGAGTGGCGTTCACTGGCTACGGCATTGTGGACGGCAAGCTCCATGTGCAGTTTCGCTACGAGGACATCCGGAACACCGACAACCACGGCGATATCTCCCTCAAGGGCCCGGATGGCGAACGGATTGACTGCACCCAAAACGTCTATTTTAAGGTAGATTCACGCGATGCTTTCGTGGAGTATATCTTTGACACTCCCCTGGAGCTGCTTAGCCAGTGCCGGGTCAACGGAGAATTCTGGACCTGTCCAGGGACCATCGACGGCAACTGGCAGATCACATTTCCTCTGACAGAAGAATAAAGACAATTATCCGCCTGTCAAGCCGCACCAAGGCTGACAGGCGGATTTTTGTGGAGCTGTTCTTATGGAGATTGGCTCCTTCTGCAAGGACATCTGTATTGGTTCGGCGCTGCAGCGTTTCAAGGGGAAGCGAGCAAACGTGCATGATCCGATATGCTTCCAATAGAAAGGCGTGGTTTTCAAGCTGCCAGGAAGGCGCCCCCATACGATGCTGGATGGAGCGTGAAGCAACGTCGCTCGACAAGGGAACAATGAGCTGTAATGCACCTACTGACACATCGGGCGCTTTGTTTGCGAGTATAATCGGTTGATCCCAGACAGAGCGGAGCACTGCATCTCGCCGCAGCGGGCCAGCTCCCGTATCACGCCACAAATGTAGTTTGTTTTGCTTTGAAATGTTGCGATTTATGCCGGATTTTCTTTCTTTTTTTCTGCCGTAGCTGCAGAAATTTGGGAAATATTGGCAGCATAGGCCAGGGCATCCACCACGGCCAGGACGTACTGCTTGCCTTCTTCGCTCAGGAGCATATAGCCTTCGGTCAGACGATGGACCTTCTCTTTATCACTCACATTGTCACCTCCTTTCCGCTCTTCACGCAAGCAGAATACCATAACGTTGTGAGCGAGTCAAGAGTTTTTTTAAAATATTATGCTTGCATTGTAATAGAATATGTGGTATGCTCTTAATTAGGAAAGGAGGTGGACATGTGACAGTAAATGCAAGGATAAAAGAGGTCCGTCATGCGCTCGGGCTATCCCAAGCCAAATTTGCCAAGAAAATTTCTATATCGAACGGATACATCGCAGGAATTGAGCTGGAAAACCGTAGAGTGAACGATAGGATTATCAAGCTGGTTTGTTCCCAATTCAGCGTAAATGAGGCTTGGCTGCGCGAAGGTGTGGGCGAAATGTTCATCGGTGCGCCGGATGCAAGATTAGAGCACATCATCCGTGCATTTGAAGGATTACAGCCGGAATTTCAGGACTATGTGTTGGAGCAAGTTGACAGCCTGATTGAATTACAGCAAAAGCAGCGGAATAAATGATTTTCGTTTGCCTTGTGTTTGATTTTCCATCCCACATTTGTAAGAACCGACTTTTGCATAGAAAAAGATAGCAGCTCGCGGCCCAATTTCGTCGGCCTGCAAAACCTAAAAAGAATAAACCGCGAAAGGAGATTCTATGTCTTCCTTTCGCGCTTTTTCTATTCTTAAATTTGGCAAGGGATCCGTGATATATTCTTTTTGATGTCATGTATTGCTGGAAAAATTGTACAAATGTCATTGACATGGGAGGGAATATTTAGTACTATTATAATAGGAATATGGATGCTCCTTTGTGAGGCGTCCGATTTCCGCGTAAAAAAGAAAGGAAAAAAACTATGAAGAACGGTTTAAAAAGAAGTCTGGCACTTCTGCTGTCGTTTGCACTTATTTTGAGCGCATTCAGCTTTGCGCCAGCGATTGTCAGCGCAGCCGACGAGGAAAGAGAGGTTCTTTCACTAAAGGAGGTCTATAAGGACTATTTCATGATCGGTTCGGTCATGAATCCCCGAGACAATACGGCCAAATATGATTTCTTAAAGTTCCATTTTAATGCGCTCACGCCGGAAAACGATACGAAGCCCGATAATATCTGGAACAGGCCCACCGGCAATCCGAACTTTTCCCAGGCAGATAAGATGGTTGCCAAGGTCAAGGCGGATGGCTTCTACACCATCGGGCACGCTCTGGCCTGGCACAACCAGTCCACCAACTGGCCAAGCCCCGGCCTGACCTATGAGGAGGCCCGCGCCCAGCTGGAGGAATACATATCCACCATCGCCGGCCACTTCTATAACGATGAAACCATTCGCTTTGATGCCTGGGACGTGGTCAACGAGGCCATGCGTGACAACCCCGAGAATCCTACCGACTGGCGCAATGCGCTCCGTCACGGCGATCTGCCCATTGAGCGTCCGGCCAAGTGGTACGCGGCCTATGCCAATGGCGGGAATGGCTGGGACTATGTCTATGATGCCTACCTGTTTGCGCGCAAGTACGCACCCAACGCCCTTCTGAACTACAACGATTTTAATGACGAGGAAGTGCCCAGCAAGGCCATTGCTATTGCTTCCATGGTCACGGAGCTCAACGAGCGCTATGCTGCCGAGCATCCCGAGGATCCCAGAAAGCTCATTGAGAGCATCGGCATCCAGGGTCACTACAGCCTGCGTCTCAACATCGACAACCTCGAACAGGTGCTGAAGATTTATGCTGCCACCGGCTGCCGCATCTGCGTCACCGAGCTGGATGTGCAGTACAACGGCACCGTTGGCCGCAACATGACCCAGGAGCAGCAGGTGGAGCAGGCGACTGTCTACGCCAAGCTCTTTAAGCTCTATAAGAAATACGCCCAGTACATTGATCGTGTTACCTTCTGGGGCGTGGACGATTCGAGCAACTGGCGCAGCTCCCAGCGTCCGATGATCTTCGACGTAAGCCGCAATCCCAAGGAAGCCTACTGGGCGGTGATCGACCCGGAGGGCTATCTGGGCCTCAAGAAGGAAGCTCCCAAGCTGACTTCCTTCACCTATGGCGACGAGACCTTCGATTGCAACGATTATGAGATCGACGTCAACGTACCGGAGGATGTGGAGCAAATCACCTTCTCAGCGGACAATCTGGCCTTCGCCTACGACAAGGAAGCAGTCAATGTATCGGTTCAGCTCTCCGATGACGGCAAGGTAGCCGACGGCGCGCCCTGCACGGCCACGGTGAAAATCGCCTGGGCAGATGCCCCGGAATCCTTCAACGAATACCAGATCCATTTCGGCCGCATGAGCGCCGAGTGGGATACGGATATCAACTATCCTGATTCCGGTTACCGCTCCACAGCGCGTATTCGCTTCTATGATGGCAGCAGCCAGCTCAAGCTGGTGCAGGAGTTCATCGACGAGACCGGAACAGTCGTGGAGAAAAACGAGGCGACCATTGGTGAGCTTCCGAAGAATGCCAGTGCCAAGCTCAGCGTTGCAACAGAAAAGCAGCTTGATGACGCTTATCTTGGCGCTGTGACCCTGAAAAAATCTCTCTACAATGAGGAAGGCGACTTGCTCATGGCGGCTCGCGTCTCCGATTTTGAGGCACCGGAGAGCTACTACAAGCTGGCCACCAGCATCGAGCCGGGCAAGACCTACATCATCGTATCCTCCAAGACCGGCAAGGCCTTTACCCATAAGGCGCTGCAGCCGGTGCCCATTACTGACGGCGACGGCATTAGCCTCTCCAAGGCCGGCTATGAGGCAACCGAGGTAACGGTAGAAAACGACATTATCGTCACGCCCAAGCTGATCCAGGATAACATTCGCTTTGTCTTCCTGCCCAGGCAGAGCCCGGACGCTGGCCAGTACAAGGACGGCTACAACCTTCTGAGCCTGGTGCATGGCGGCCTGATCCAGCCTTTCATCATCTGGCGTGAAAATGTAGATACGGCCACGGCAGGTCTGTACTCCAACGCGACCATTGGCGATGCCGACCTGGATCGGGCGGTTTGGTACAATACCGGCTTCGACCCAGAGACCCACGAGACCACCCTCTTCCTCCACTCCGCCTCCAAGGGGCTGACCTATGTGCTTGCGGGCAACGATGCCGGCTTTGTGGCAGAGGGTGGCACAGGCAGTATCGACGACTACAAGAGCCTGGGCCGAGTGAAGCTGTATGAATATGTGTCCAGCTACACGGACGTCTATGACATCCGGCTGGCCGAATGCGAAAATGGCGCCATTGCTGCGGATGTCTCCTATGCAAAGGCTGGTGAGACTGTCACTGTAACGGCCACACCGGCGGAGGACTACCTGCT
This sequence comes from Faecousia sp., assembly GCA_045615685.1. Taxonomy (GTDB): domain Bacteria; phylum Bacillota; class Clostridia; order Oscillospirales; family Oscillospiraceae; genus SVMC01. The sequence goes on along the minus strand of JAZLFG010000016.1, from coordinate 54,868 downwards.
TAAGAGCGTATGCGTAACCGATGCAGCAGGCGTGAATGTGGAACTCACCGAGACGGACGAAGGCTTCACCTTTGCAATGCCGACCTCCAGTGCCACGATCACAGCCAAGTTTGGGCCAAAGCCCTGCGACGGTGGGGATGCCTGCCCGAGCAAGAAGTTCACAGATGCCCCGGCAGCCGACAACTGGGCCCACGAGGGCATCGACTACTGCGTGAAAAATGACCTGATGAATGGCACCGGCGATACCATTTTCAGCCCCAACGGCAAGGTTACCCGCGCCCAGCTTGTGACAATCCTCTATCGCATGGTTGGGAAGCCTGAGACGGAATTCAAGGGCACCTTCATCGACGTAGCGAAGGATCAGTGGTACTCCGACGCCATCGAATGGGCGGCGGCCAATGAGATTGTCAACGGCGTTGGCAACGGCAAGTTCAATCCCAACGGCAAGATCACCCGTGAGCAGATTGCGACGATTCTCTACCGCTACAGCAAAAAGCCGGAGGCGGAGGGCGACCTGGAGCGCTTCCCGGATGCGGATCAGGTCAGCGATTATGCTTTAGACGCCATGATTTGGGCCACCGGCAAAGCGCTCATCAACGGCATCTCGTCCGGCGATGTGACCTATCTCGCCCCGTCCAACAGTGCAACCCGGGCGCAGCTTGCTACGATCATCCAGCGCTTCCAGGAGAATTAAAAATCTTCCCCTGATATAACACGGCGCCGGTTCATCCGTGAGGGGATGACCCGGCGCATCCCGGTTTTACAATTAGTTTACAATTTGCAAACATACTTTTTTGCAGGAAGGGTTATAAAGTAGGCAGTGATTCTGAAAAAGAAAGGGAGAAGCTTCCTGCGATGAAAATTGCGTTCTTCGACACCAAGCCCTACGACCGCGCCTCCTTTGAAAAGGCGGCAGCGGGAAAGGACATTCAGTTCAAATTTTACGAGACCCGGCTAAATGAGGATTCCGTGGCCCTTGCCAAGGATTGCGACGGCGTTTGCGTATTCGTGAACGACACGGTAAATGCCGCTGTGATCGACCAGCTCGAAGCGCTGGGGGTAAGTGTGCTGGCTCTGCGGTGCGCGGGCTATAACCATGTGGATATCCAGCACTGCTACAAAAGGCTTCATGTGGTGCATGTACCGGCCTATTCCCCTTATGCGGTGGCCGAGCACACCATGGCGCTGCTGCTGACCTCCATTCGGCGGATTCATAAGGCCTATATCCGGACGAGGGACTTCAATTTCTCCCTGAACAACCTGACCGGCTTCGACCTCCACGGGAAAACAGTGGGCGTTGTGGGCACAGGAAAGATCGGAAAGGTCTTCATAGATATTTGCCGGGGCTTCGGAATGCGGGTGCTGGCCTACGACAAGTACCCGTCTGCCGAGGGAGATATTTCCTATGTGTCCCTGGACACGCTCTTTTCCGAAAGCGATATCATTTCTCTCCATTGCCCCCTGACCGGGGAGACAACCCATCTGATTTGTGCCGAATCTATTGCAAAGATGAAGACCGGCGTGGTGATCCTCAACACCTCCCGTGGCGCTCTGATCGACGCGGAGGCTTTGCTTGCGGGCATTAAGGAACGGAAAATTGGCGCCGCCTGCCTGGATGTATATGAAGAAGAGGCAGATATTTTTTTTGAGGATTTTTCGGGACATATTGTATCGGATGATATTCTGGCCAGGCTTATCTCGATGCCCAATGTGATCGTGACCTCCCACCAGGCCTTCCTGACGAAGGAGGCGCTTCAAAGCATCGCCGAGACGACCATTGAAAATCTTCTGGAACTCTCTGAGAAGGGAAGCTGCAGCAACGAGCTGTGCTATCGCTGCGGAAAAATTGAGCAGTGCAAAAAAGAACGAAATCAAAAATGTTTCTAATGGCTGGATATTTTGACGGATGTGCCGAATGATCTTGTGGCGCAGCACATGGAGCCGCTGTGCACAGACCGAGACCGGCATATTTTTTAAAGGAACAAAATAGATATAGGATACCTATCTGAAAATTTTTGAAATGAGGATAACTTTATGAAAAAGTACAAATGCTTGATATGCGGAAAAGAATTTGAGGTCGCTGCGGGCGAAACGCTCATCTGCCCCCTGTGCGGGGAGGGTGAGGACCAACTGGAGCTGATAGAAGAGGCTCCGGCGAACCCTTATGTGGGCACGCAGACCGAAAAGAATCTGGAAATTGCTTTCGCAGGCGAGTCCCAGGCGAGAAATAAGTACACCTATTTTGCCTCCAAGGCCAAAAAGGAGGGCTTTGAGCAAATCGCAGCCCTCTTCCTCAAGACGGCGGACAACGAGAAAGAGCACGCCAAGCTGTGGTTCAAGGAGCTAAATGGCATCGGCAACACGGCCGCCAACCTGGCTGCTGCCGCAGATGGCGAGAATTACGAATGGACGGACATGTACGATGGCTTTGCCAAGACGGCCGACGAGGAGGGCTTCCACGAGCTTGCCCGGAAGTTCCGTCTGGTGGCTGCCATCGAGAAGCACCATGAGGAGCGCTACCGCGCCCTGCTCAAAAATGTGGAGATGGCTGCGGTCTTTGCCAAGAGTGAGGTTAAGGTTTGGGAATGCCGCAACTGCGGCCACATCGTGGTGGGCGAGAAGGCTCCCGAAATCTGCCCCACCTGTGCCCATCCCCAGAGCTATTTCGAAATTCACGCGGAAAATTATTGATAGAAATTTGATACATTGCCCAGGCCGGCTTCCTTCCGACCTGGGCATAAATTATCCGAATTGGCATCGTCTTCCGCTTGCTTTTCCGGGCAATCAATGATATGATATGTAAAATTTGCGTATTTGGATAGGAGCAACCCTATGAAATATGATTGTGAACGAATTCTCCAGTGGACCCAGGCCCTTTTGAAGTATAACCATGACACCAAGCTCCCCAGTGCTACCCCCCAGCAGCTTCACAGTGCGCTGGGTCAGGCGGTGATGATGGAGATCAACGACTGCTGGATGCAGCACCGTCAGCTTCGAGCGCAAAATCGCAAGGCCTATTATTTCTCCGCCGAGTATCTGATGGGACGTCTGGTATACGCCAATCTGTGCAATCTGGGCATTTTAGAGGAGCTGAGGGAAGCCTTTGCCAAGAAGGGCGTGGATTTGGCCTGCTTGGAGGACATTGAGGACGCGGCACTCGGCAATGGCGGCTTGGGCCGCCTGGCGGCCTGCTTCTTAGACTCCGCCGTGTCAAACGATCTGCCGCTGAGCGGCTATGGCCTGCGCTATAAGTTCGGCCTGTTTAAGCAGCGCTTCGATGAGCGTGGCAGCCAGCGGGAAATGGCTGACGACTGGACCCATTACGGCGACCCCTGGAGCTACCGCCGTGACAACCACACCGTCACCATTGAGTTTGCCGACCAGACTGTGCTGGCGGTGCCCTATGATATGCCCATCATCGGCTATGGCACAGATAACATTGGCACCCTTCGCCTCTGGCAGTGCGAGGCGGTGGAGGAGCTGGACTTTGACGCCTTCAACGCCCAGGATTATGCCCGTGCGCTGGACGCCAAGAACCGTGCTGAGGATATTACGCGGGTGCTCTATCCCAATGATTCCAACTATGAGGGCAAGCGCCTGCGGGTGAAGCAGCAGTATGTGATTTCGTCGGCGTCGCTGCAGGATATTCTGCGGATCTATCAGCGCGATCACGGCGATTTGCACCGCTTTGCGGACTTTGTGACCATCCAGCTCAACGATACCCATCCTGCCATGTCGATCCCCGAGCTGATCCGCCTGCTTTTGCGGGAGGGGCTCTCCTTCGATGAGGCGTTTGATATTGCCCGCCGCACCTTTAACTACACCAACCATACAGTCATGGGTGAGGCTTTGGAGAAATGGGATCTCAATCTTATGGCCTCCGTGGTGCCGGAAATTGTCAATATTATTCGCCGCCTTGATGAGCGGCTCAAGAATGAGCATCCGGGCCTGTATATCATCCGGGACAATACGGCCCATATGGCGAATCTTTCCGTGTATGTGTCGAGCTACGTCAATGGTGTGGCCCAGGTACACACCGAAATTCTTAAGAACGACGTTTTCCGCGATTGGTACGGCATCTTCCCCCAGCGCTTCCAGAACAAGACCAACGGTGTGACCCCACGGCGCTGGCTGGGCCTGTGCAATCCCGAGCTGACCCAGATGCTCGAAAGCCAGGTGGGTGGCGACTTCCTGCGGGATCTCGACCGCCTGCGCGAGATCGAGAATAAGATCGACCGGCGGCTTATTGATCGGTTTAACGGTATCAAATATCAAAAGAAGCTCCAGCTTGCGGAGATTATCGAGGCACGGGAGGGCGTCGATCTCGATCCCAACTTTATCTTCGATGTGCAGGTCAAGCGCCTGCACGAATATAAGCGGCAGCTTCTGAACGCATTCTCTATCATGGACATCTATTTTGGCCTGAAGGATGGCAGCATCCACGATTTCACCCCCACTGCCTTTATTTTCGGCGCGAAATCCGCCCCCGGCTATCGCAGGGCCAAGGCCATCATCCGCTATATCAATCGCATTGCCCGGTTGATCAATGCCGACCCCGACATGGCCGACAAGCTTCGAGTGGTGTTCGTGCAGAACTACAACTGCTCCTACGCCGAGCACATTATCCCTGCGGCGGATATCTCCGAGCAGATTTCTCCGGCCGGTACAGAGGCCTCCGGCACCGGCAATATGAAGCTGATGCTCAACGGCGCGGTCACACTTGGCACCCGGGACGGTGCGAATGTAGAGATTTTCCAGCAGGCTGGGGAAGAGAATAACTATCCCTTCGGCATGAGCGTGGATGAGCTGAGCGCCGCCCGCAGCAGCTATCAGAGCCGTGGCGTCTACAATGCCAATCCCCGACTTCGCAGGGTGGTCGATACGCTGGTAGACGGCACTGTAGAGACCGATGACGAGCAAAGGGAGCTGTTTACCGCCCTCCTCGACGGTGCGAACTGGCATGCACCGGATCACTACTTCCATCTTTTGGACTTCGACTCCTACCAGGAGGCAAAGCTCCGGGCCAACCGGGATTACCGCGACCGCCGTGCGTTTGGTCAGAAATGCCTGCTCAATATTGCCAGAGCAGGGAAATTCTCCTCCGACCGTACCATCCGCGAGTACGCCGCCGATATCTGGCACATCCAACCGGCAACCCTTCCTGAGGAAAGTAAATAAAAATAAAAAAGACAGCGCGAGAGTCCATATGATTCTCGCGCTGTCAGACTGTCAAAAAAGCCGCTACAGCCTGGATGACTGAGTCGCAGGGGGAAGAGTGAAGGGGGGGCAATGCTCTGCTCTACCGCCCGGAGAACCGCTTTTTCGTAGTATGCACCCGGCAGTATATCAGTGAACGAGCAAGCCTCAAGCGTGGGCTCCGGGCATCCGGCTGCGCACCACAGGAAGGTGACCATCTGCCGACTTGGAAACTGCGATTTCCACCGCAGGTGCGCTCGGACGGCTCGGGACAGGAAGTGCTGCCCAGGCGGAGGACTTGACGCCTTCCTTTGCCGTTGCGCGGATATAGAGAGTCTTGCCAATGGAATTTGCAATGCTGCCGGAGATGACTTCGGCGCCATTGGTCTCGGCGGCATAATCGATCGAGTAGCCCACATTTGCCTGCGGTGCTTCCTGGGCCGGGAGCGTATCGTCATAGGCGGTCATCAGCTCCAGGTACTCTGGGTGCCATGCTTGTAGCGCGGGCCATTGGAGGCGTATTCAAAGGACATTTTCTCATAGTTGCCGCTGACAAAGTCGGACAGATGCTCCGCTTTGTAGGGCACATACTGCCGATAATTATCGCCCAGAAGCATCCAGGAGCCATCGAGCAGTTGGTATGTAGTGGGAGCTTCGACATTGCTGTTGTTGATGGCACCGGACAGCGCCGTCGTGTCGGACCAGGGGCCGTTCAGGCTTTTGCTGGTCTGCACATAGAGCCGATTTTTGGTGCCGAAGCGATAGTAGAGATTATCATAGGGATCAAAGCGGATGGTGGTATCGTAAATATCATATTCCCTGGAGATGGCGGGGAAAGCGTTCTTCATGGCGTCGTCCGTGGAGGACAGCCAGAGAGCGCGTTATCCTCGGATGCATCGCTGGTGACCGCCGGATTGCTGGAGGTCCAGGAAATGGGGTAGTTGGTGTTCTTGCCGTTGTACCAGAGGACAAAGGAATCCTCCACCACCGGGTTCATGATTTTCTGCTGATAGTACAGATCGTGGGGGCCATTATTTTCATCGTCCAGCGCTAGGTACCGCAGATCTTTTTCTGCGTTCGCGGCAATGGTTGCGTCCGGCTCCGCCGCATACACTGCGGGCACGAGCGCGATTAGCAGCGCCAGGACCAAAGCAATTACCAGGGATTGCTTCCATTTTTCACCACATGTATTTTCTCCTTTAATTTTGTGTGCGGCAGGATAAACTGTGCCACTACTATAGTAATTATACAAACATTCCATGGCGCTTGTCAATTGAAACCAGCCGCCATAAATTCAGAGGTTTCCTAGTGCTCCAACTGCTCTAAGGTGTAGTAGCCGGAGTCGATCAGAATCTCCTGGATGTTGTCCTTGGTGCAGACCTTCGGCGGGCACAGATAGCTGGGGATCATGCCAGTGCCGTTGTCATAGGTCTCGGTGTCGTTGATGGGCGGCTCGGTGCCTTTCAAGATGGTATCCGCCATTTCGACAGCCTTGGCAGCCAGGTCGTGGGTATCCTTGAAGATGGACATCGCCTGCTTGCCGTCCATCATGTTCATAACAGAAACGATGTCGCAGTCCTGACCTGTCATGATAGGATAAACCGCATTGCTGTAGGTGCTAGCTAGAGCAGTGGCAACACCCTGTGCGGTGAAGTCATTGGTAGCCAGAACAGCGTCAAGCTGCTTGTCGGCATAGTAGGTGGAGAGAATCTTCTCGAAGCGATCCTGTGCCCTCTCCGCAGACCAGACTTCGGTGGTGTCAACCTGACCGGATTGGCAAACCAGAACGCCGGAATCAAGGTAGGGCTGCAGAACGGGCATTGCGCCCTGTAAGTAAAAGAAGGATACACACGTGCAACAATCGCCGGGGTCGCTGGTGATGAACTCGATGTTATAGGTTTTGTCGCCAGCGTTTTCAAGATCAAGCGCCTTAATAATGTACTCGGCCTGCATCTGGCCAACTAGCCTGTTGTCGAAGGTGACATAGTAGCTGACCGCATCGGAGCCCATGATCAGACGGTCATAAGCGATCACAGTGCAGCCGGCTTCCTTGGCCTGAGTCAGGACAGTGCCCAGAGACTCACTGTCGATGGCAGCAACAATGATCACCCTTGCACCGTTGACGATCATGTTCTCGATCTGGGTGATCTGCATGAAAGTATCGTTGGCGGCATACTGGAGGTCAACTTCGTAGCCAGCATCTATGAGTTGCGCTTTCATGTTGTCGCCGTCCTGATTCCAACGCTGCAAATCCATGGTGGGCATGGAAATGCCGACCAGATTGCCTGCAGCTTCGTTTACAAGCTCGTCTTCCACTTCATCTTCCACCGCAACGGGTTCAGCGGGAGCAGGTTCCACAGGGGCAGGCTCAGGTTCGGCGGAAGGGGGGACTTCCTTTGCACAGGCGGTCAGTGCGAACACCATAGCCAGTGCAAGGGAAAGGGCAAGCAATTTTTTCATTGAGAACCATTCCTTTCCGTAATTTTTTCAGTGTGCAGGCAGGAGCGAAGCATCGTTTTTCCTCCGAATACCACATGACAATTGGAACAATCCAGGCACGCCGAGCACTGGCAATCGGAGGACTTTTTAAAATGTGAGAACTCTTTACTTATTATATTATACTTTTTATGGGGATTGCAATAGCAAATTGGATATTTTAGTCGAAAACGCCACGCGAATGGCGATTTTTTTGTGATTTATGATAAGCTCAAAACACGATACAAAAACAATGACAGGAAAAGAAAAAAGTTCTTGCATTTTTCTCTCAGGTGTGCTATGATACTTCAGCAAACGAAATATCCGGGTGTGGCGAAGTTTGGTATCGCGCTTGAATGGGGTTCAAGAGGCCGCTAGTTCGAATCTAGTCACTCGGACCATATCGAGTGTTCATAAGGGATTTCACTTATGAACACTCGATTTTTCTTTGAAATCAACATTCTCTTTATGTATGAGCAGGCGTTTTGCCTGCTTATTTGCGTTATGCGTACATTGTGGGGATATACTCGACTGACACACCTTTTCGGGTATCGGCTTTGTAGTTCTTGCGGAAGTAATTATCCGGTATTTCAATATAGCCCACAAACCGATAGTAAATCACGATCCTCTGCGTCCGGCTTTTGCCCACACCTTCTGTTTCGTAAACGTCGATATGATCGATCAGTTCACGAAGCAGCGGAGCGGTCAGCCTCTCCATTTCCATAAATCTGCGGATTGCGTGGATGAAATTGTCCCGTTCCTGCTGTCGACTGCCCATATCGGAAAGCTTTTTGCGTAGGTCGGTCATTTTCGTTTTCAGTTCCAAACGTTCAACCTCATATTTATGGGATAGCTGCATAAACCACTCGTCAGATACCTTCCCGGAGGCGTTGTCCTCATAGAGCTTTTCATATAACTTCGACACCGTATCGTTTCGCACGATGGCTTTCTGTAAATCTGCCTCTGCCTGCTTTTGATCCTTCAACAGTTCCTTATTCGTTTTCTGAGCGAGAAGATCGGCAAAAGCGTCCTCATCAGTACGCAGGAACTCTGCCATACAGCGAAGCTCCAGCATTACGACCTGTTCCACGGAATCGGCACGAACATAATGACGGCTCTTGCAAGTTCCTCTGTAATCAACCGCATTATTGCCGCACACGAAAAAGTGAATATCCTTGTTGCGCGTATTCGTGTGATGCCGCATCTTGCTGTGGCAGTCTCCGCAGAAAAGCAGAGTCTTTTGGAACGCTGATGGGGCGATGGCAGCGGGTTCGATTGACCTTGTATACTGCGGCACCGCGCTTGGCAGAGTATCCCGGTCTACGACCGTGACCGCAGTAGTTCGGAGTACCCCGTCGCAGCTCGTACCCCATCGTTGACGGGTTACAGTTGAGTTCCCGTGCGATGGCGCGGTTGGAATACCCCAGCTTCTTGAGTTCCTGAAGAACGCCGCGTTCTTCTGCACCTAAATGCTGTCCGCGCTTGCGTTCTGCCGAAATTGTGATAGAATAGGTCTTGTCCATGGCGATGGATCCTCCTGTCAGATTTGGTGTTGCAACTTTATTCTAACAGATTTCCATCGCCGTGGATATCTTTATGTGTTCAATTTCATTTTACAATTTACCTAATAAAAAACGTTGGCAATCCGAGCGGCCGAATTGGGGAAGGAGCACCCAGCTACCGCCACGACCTACAATAACATAGCGGTTGTCTATTGGAACATGGGCAAGCTCGACTTGGCGCTGGAATACTTCCAAAAAGCGTTGGCAATCCGCGAGGCCAGGCTGGGCGAAGATCATCCGGACACGAAGAAAACGAAAGAGGCTTTGGATATTCTTAAAAAGCAGATGTCACAAGGACAATGAAATACTATAAAAGCTTTTGCGGGATAAAGGTTCAGCACCCGGCTCTTGTCCAGAGTCGGGCGCTGTATTTTTTGGGTCATTGCCGGGTTATAAGTTGTCCGCCTCTGCCATAGAGATAGGAGGAAGGCGGTGATACTTTGCGGAGCAAACCTACGATTTTTTACGGGACACTTTTACTGTCCGGCGTCAATATTCTTCTGCAGGGCGTGTCCATGCTGTTTCAGATTTATCTGTCCCGCACCATTGGGGCGGCGGGCCTCGGATTATTGCAGCTGACACTGAGCGTCGGGGGCATGGCGCTCACGGTGGGCATTTCGGGGATCCGTATCACGACCATGTACCTGTGCGCGGAGGAAATCGGGCTCCGGCGGCAGCAGGGACTAAGGCGAGTGCTGGCCGCCTGTACCGGCTACGGGCTGGTGATGAGCATGGCAGCAGGACTGGCTCTTCTCCTTGGCGCGGATGTGCTCTCCCAGCGGTGGATCGGCGATGGACGGGCAGCGGCAAGCCTTCGGATTTTGGGGGTCTTTCTACCCGCCGAGTGCCTGTGCTGCATTTTTGGCGGGTATTTTACTGCCTCGGGGCGAATCAGAGAATTGGTTGGCGTGGAGATTGGCGAGCGGGCAGTTTATATTGGCCTCACGGTGCTGCTGCTGAAGCTTTGGGCGGGGCAGGATTTGCGGCGGGAGTGCTGCGCGATTGTGCTGGGAAGCTGCGTCTCGGGTGTGGTATCCCTCGGCGCTATGGCAATTTTGTGCCTGCGTTCCCTTCCGAAAGCTGTGACCGGGCAGCATCCGCCCATTGTCCGGCGGATGCTGCGGACATCCCTTCCGCTGGCGCTGGGAGACTATGTGCGCTCCGGCCTTTCGACAACGGAGCAAATGCTCATTCCCCGGGGGCTGGAACGGTGTGGCGGCTCGGTGGAAGAGTCTATGGCGGCCTATGGCACGATCCATGGCATGGTGTTCCCGGTTATCATGTTTCCTACTGCCTTTTTGAGCGCTCTCATTGACCTTTTGATTCCAGAGCTATCCAAGAGCCGCATTCGCAAAAGGGACGAGCGAATCCACGCCCTGACCGACCGATGCTTTCGGATGGGGGCGCTTTTTGCCTGCGCATGTGCGGGGGTACTGCATCTGCTGGCCAAGCCCCTGGGTGCGGCCCTTTACCGGAGCGAGCAGGCGGGCTTTTATATTGCCGTCTTTGCCCCTTTGGTCGCAATTTTGTATCTTGACGCCATCACCGACGGCCTTTTAAAAGGCCTGGGACAGCAGGTTCATACGGTGCGCTATAATACTCTGACTTCTGCAATGGATGTGGTGGGCCTGATTTTTCTGCTGCCAAGGCTCGGAATTGTGGGCTATTTTATCAGCTTCACGGTGACACATTTTATCAATTTCCTGTTGAGTGTGGGGCGGCTACTGAAGGTGACCCGCTACCGGCTGCCGATGCGGTTTTGTATTAAGCTCATCCTATCTTTTGGCGTCTGTGTCCTCCTGGCTAGGCCGCTGCCCTGGTGCTTCCTGCCGCTGTTTGCGGCTGTGCTGATTCTGACAAGGACGGTGGGGAAGGAGGACATGACCTGGCTCTCCGGCGTGATTCTGAGAAAAAATGTGCCGCCTTCGCATCAGCCCCTTTGACTTCCTTGCAGAACGGACTATAATGGAGGAAGAAGATCATAAGGAGGCCCATCCATGTATTATTTCATGAACGATTACTCTGAGGGTTGCCTGCCCCAGGTATTGGAGGCGCTGACCAGAACCAATATGGAATCGACCACCGGATATGGCTTGGACCCCTACTGCGAAGCGGCTGCCGAGACGATCCGTGCCCGCTTTGCCTGTCCGGCGGCGGCGGTGCATTTCCTGGTGGGCGGCACGCAGACGAATTTTACGGCGATTTCCGCCTTTCTGCGCCCCTGGGAGGCCGTGATTGCGGCGGACAGCGCCCATATTTTTGTCCATGAGACCGGGGCAGTAGAGGCCAGAGGGCATAAGGTCTATGCCCTGGCGACCCCAGACGGCAAGCTGACGCCGGAGCTGATTCAAAAAGCGGTGCGCGACCACCAGATTGGCGCCGACGAGCATATGGTTTTGCCAAAAATGGTCTATCTTTCCCAGTCCACAGAGCTGGGCACGGTCTACACAAAGGCCGAGCTGACCGCCATTCATGAGACCTGTCAGGCGCTTTCCCTCTATCTCTATCTGGACGGCGCAAGGCTTGGCGCAGCTCTGACCAGCCGTCCTTGTGACCTCGAATGCGAAGACCTGCCAAGGCTGTGCGATGCCTTCTATCTTGGCGGCACAAAAAATGGGCTTTTGTTTGGCGAAGCTCTTGTGATTGTGAATCCGGCGCTGCAGCCTTATTTTCGAAATATGATCAAGCAGAACGGCGGTATGCTGGCGAAGGGACGGCTATTAGGCGTACAGTTTTCCGCGCTTTTGGCCGATGATCTCTGGCTCAAGGCGGCCCGCCATGCCAATGAGATGGCCGAGCGCCTATCTCGGGGGATTGTCGCGGCGGGCTATCCCCTCTATGTCAGCTCGCCCACCAATCAAGTATTCGCTGTTCTACCCATTGACGCAGCAAAAGCATTAGAGAAGGAATTTGCCTTTGAATTCAGCGCCCGTTGCGACGAAGCCCACGAGGTTTATCGCTTCGTTACCTCCTGGGCGACGAAGGTGGAAGCTGTGGACGCCCTGTGCCGCGCCCTGAAGGAAACCAATGCGCGTTGATCATCCCATTCCGCCGCTCTATGGTCCGTCATCCCGCTATTTGATCCTCGGCTCTTTTCCCTCTGTCAAATCGCGGGAGGCGCAGTTCTTCTATGGCCATCCCCAGAACCGGTTTTGGCGCGTACTGGCGGGGCTGTGCGGGGAGGCTGTGCCCGGGAGTGTGGCAGAGAAGACCCGACTGGTGCTGTGCCATGGCTTTGCGCTCTGGGATGTGATTGCCTCCTGCGAGATTGTTGGCTCCTCGGACAGCTCCATCCGGGATGTGGCGCCCAATGATCTGACGCCCATTTTGCAGGAAAGCCGGATCACCCACATTTTCTGCAACGGCACAACCTCCTACCGGCTCTACCGGCGCTATATCTATCCTTCAACCGGGATAGAGGCGGTATGCCTGCCCTCCACGAGCCCTGCCAATGCGGCCTGGAGCCTGGATCGGCTGCTGGAGGCCTGGCGGGCTAAAATCCCGGCTGTCGATGAAAAATAAAGAAAACAGCGCCTCCCCTTTTCGAAGAGGAGGCGCTAAGGGCGCCGAAAAAGCCACAGCGTGTCAAAAAGATTTTTTGACACGCTGAGTAGGTCTGTATGAATTGCTGTATTGGTCATCAGATGGCACGCTCAACCTTGTTGGAACGGAGACATCTTGTACAGACGTATACATGGCGCGGAGTACCATCGACAATCGCCTTCACACGCTTGACATTGGGCTTCCACATTCTGTTGGAACGACGGTGGGAGTGGGAGACCTTGATGCCAAAAGAAACGCCCTTGCCGCAAATATCGCACTTAGCCACTGGCTGCACCTCCTATCCATAGGTGAAATACTTTTTTAGTTCGGCGTCTTCCCAAGACGCCGAAAGTTATAATATCAGATATTATTCCGAATTGCAAGTGAAAAAGAAAAATATTTTTTTATTTTTTTGTTGGGCGGATTGAAACGGTCCCTATTTTCCAATATAATGGGCATACCAACCAGTGAGGTGAAGAAACGTGGCAAATAGTTATAACATCTACAGTGTTCCTCTGGCAGATCTGGTGACGGAGGCAGGCCTAAGCGTGTGCTATCGGGCGTCAGATTATGAGAAGATTCGCATTACCGTGGAGGACGTCTCTCGCCCCGGGCTGCCGATGGCAGGATTTTTCGACCATTTTGAGCCGATGCGTCTGCAGGTCATGGGTACGGTGGAGATGAGCTACCTGGATAAGCTCTCCGGCGAGGCGCGTTCTGCGGTGTTTGACCGATATTTTTCCTATAAAGTTCCGGCTCTGATCATTGCCCGAAATATTGTGCCCCATCCGGAATGCTTGGAGCAGGCCAAGCGGTATGACGTGACAATTCTCCAGTCCGGAGAGTCTACCTCTTATGTGATATCCTTCCTGATTACCGCACTCAAAAACTACCTGGCACCCCGCATCACCCGGCATGGCGTTCTGGTGGATGTCTATGGCGAAGGAATGCTCCTGCTTGGCGACAGCGGCATCGGCAAGAGCGAGGCAGCAGTGGAGCTCCTCAAGCGTGGCCACCGTCTGATTGCCGATGACGCGGTGGAAATCAAGAAAATCTCCGAGACAAGACTTTTGGGCACCGCGCCGGATCTGATTCGCAATTATATTGAGCTGCGCGGCATTGGTGTGATCAATGTGGCAAAGCTCTTTGGCATGGCGGCCATCAAGGAGGAAACCTTCATCAATCTGATCATTAATATTGTCCCCTGGTCGGATCACGAAATATACGACCGACTGGGCCTGGAGAATCAGTATATGGAGCTTTTGGGAGTCAAGGTACCCTCCATCACGATCCCTGTCACCCCTGGGCGCAACCTGGCGGTGAACCTGGAGGTTGCCGCGATGAACAATCGCCAGAAGCGCATGGGCTACAACGCGGCGGTGGAATTCACTGAGCAGATCAACCGCCATTTCGACGAGGCCATGAGCCTGTAAAGTTTTATCGCTTTGGTTGCATAGTATGGGGATGTGTGATAAAATACTATTGTACACACCCGGAGGAGTTGATTGTATATGGAAGTAATATTTCGGCGTCTTACTGAGGCAGGCGTTTGTGTTCTGCCGGAGGAGCCGCTTTCCAGACATACATCCTTTCGTATCGGTGGCCCGGCAGAGCTGATGGCCTTTCCCAAAAGTCAGGAGGAGCTATCCACTACGCTTCATATCGCGGCAGAGGAACAGTATACCCCGATCCTTCTCGGCGCGGGCACCAATGTTCTGGCGCCGGACGAGGGGAAGCGAGGCCTTGTCATCTGCACGAAGGACTGCTTGACTGGCCTCCAACGGCTTGATGCGACTGCGATTGAAGTGATGGCGGGTGTTCTGATGTCCAGAGCGGCTGTCTTTGCCCGGGAGCAGGGACTGGGCGGCATGGAATTCGCCCATGGAATTCCCGGCACCGTCGGGGGAGGAATTTATATGAACGCTGGGGCGTATGGCGGCGAGCTTTGCCAGATCGCAGAGCGCACGAGTGTTATGCGCATGACGGGGGAGATCGAGGAATATGTCGGCGAGGCGCAGGGCTTTGGCTATCGTACCAGTGCCTTTCAGACGGGAAATTGTGTGATCCTTCGCACCGTGTTCCGGCTGCAGCCTGCAGACCCTGCGGAAATTTCTGCCCGGATGCAGGAGCTGGCCGCCCGGCGCAGGAGCTCTCAGCCCTTGGATCTGCCCTCTGCGGGCTCTACCTTCAAGCGGCCCCAGGGGGGCTATGCGGCTGCTCTGATTGAGCAGGCGGGTTTGAAGGGCCAGGGCGTTGGCGGGGCCCAGGTATCCGTCAAGCACGCCGGCTTTGTAGTGAACTGTGGCGGCGCAACAGAAAGGGATGTTCTAAAGACCATAGAGCTGATTCAAAAGCGCGTCTACGAGACCTCCGGCATTTTGCTGGAGCCGGAGGTCAAGCGGCTGTAAGCGAACGCAGGTAAGACAGAGAGGAAAGGTGAGGACGTGTCCTTTTCAGCCAATGCCAAGGCGGAGCTGTGCCGTGCACCCATCAGCCGCCGCTGCTGTGCGCTGGCCGAGTGCTACGGCATTCTGCTATATAGCAATACCTTCCGCAAGGAGCAAATTCGAATTGTTACGGAGAACTTGGAGTTTGCGGCCCGGCTGCCCAAGCTGTTCCGCCGGGCGTTCTCCCTGAATTTTGACCAGAGCCCGGAGGCGGATGAGCCTGCCGGGAAGCGAATCTTTCAAATGACCGACCAAAATAAAATTACGGCAATCTTCAATGCGTATGGGCTTTCCTCCGAGGGCGGCGTGGCGCTGCATGTGAACTTCGGAATGCTGGAGGAGGACTGCTGCCGCAACGCCTTCCTGCGGGGGGCCTTCCTCGCGGGAGGCAGCACCACGGATCCTGCCAAGCGCTACCACCTGGAGCTGGCCACCTCCCACCGCATGGTCAGCCGGGAGACGGATGCGCTGCTACTGGACTTGGGCTTTCGCGCCAAGACCGTGGAGCGCAATGGTAGCAGCATCCTGTATTTTAAGCAGAGCGAGGGCATCGAGGATTTCCTCACGTTTTTGGGTGCACCGCTGTGCGCAATGGGCGTGATGGAGGCCAAGATGGAAAAGGAGCTGATCAACGGGGTCAATCGCCGGGTCAACTGTGAAACGGCAAACCTTTCCAAGGTGGTGGATGCGGCGGGAGAGCAGATTGCGGCCATTCGGGCTTTGGAGGGCCGGGGTATCCTTGCCACCCTCCCGGAGAAGCTGCGCACCACAGCGCAAATGCGCCTGGAGAACCCCGAGGCGACCCTGGCGGAGCTGGCGGAAATGTGCCAGCCGCCGGTGTCCAAGTCTGCCGTCAACCACAGAATGCGCAAGCTGGTAGAGCTTGCAAAGGAGTAGCTATGTCGTTTGTGCATCTACATGTCCATACGGAGTACAGCCTGCTCGATGGAGCTTGCCGCATTGGGAGCATTATGGAGCGGGTGAAGGCGCTGGGTCAGGAGGCGATTGCCATCACCGACCACGGCGTGATGTATGGCGTGATTGATTTTTATAAAGCAGCGAAGGCTGCGGGGATCCGGCCAATCATCGGCTGTGAGGTTTATGTCGCTCCCCGCACCATGCACGACCGCGTTCATGGCATCGACCATGAGTCGCGGCATTTGGTGCTGCTGTGCGAAAACCGGATGGGCTACCAAAATTTGAGTTATCTGGTATCCCGCGCCTTTCAGGATGGCTTCTACGGAAAGCCGAGGGTGGATCTTCCCTTGCTTCGGCAGCACAGCGAAGGCCTGATCGCCTTGTCTGCCTGTCTGGCGGGAGAAATTCCAAACCGCCTTATGAATAACGACTACGAGGGCGCGAAGACCAAGGCACTGGAGCTTTCGGAGATTTTCGGCCCGGCGCATTTTTATTTGGAATTGCAGGATCATGGCCTTCCTGAGCAGACCCGGGTAAATCAGGGCATTGTGCGCCTGGCACGGGAGACGGGACTGCCGCTCGTGGCCACCAACGATGCCCACTATCTCACCCGGGAGGACAGCGAGCTGCAGGATGTGCTCATGTGCATCCAGATGGGTAAGACTGTGGACGATCCCAACCGAATGCGCTTTGCCACCCGGGAATTTTATCTCAAGTCTGAGCAGCAGATGCACGAGCTCTTCCCTCAGTTGCCCGAAGCAATAGAGAACACCGCGCGCATCGCCGAACGGTGCCAGGTGGAGTTTGAATTTAACAACTATCATTTGCCGCTGTTCCATTGCCCGGAGGGAATGGAGAGCTGGGAGTATTTCTCAAAGCTCTGCCAGGTGGGCTTCCAAACGCGCTATCCCGATCCACCGGAAGGCTACCGGGAGCGGCTGGAATACGAAATGTCCATGATTCGCAAGATGGGCTATGTGGATTATTTTCTCATTGTAGGAGATTTTGTTGCCTTTGCAAAAGAGAGCGGCATCCCGGTTGGGCCGGGACGCGGCAGTGCGGCGGGCGCCATGGTGTCCTATTGCCTTGGCATCACCGACATTGATCCCATGAAATACAGCCTCTACTTTGAACGCTTCCTGAACCCGGAGCGGGTCTCCATGCCGGATATTGACATGGATTTCTGCCAAAACCGCCGGGGAGAGGTCATCGACTATGTGATGCGCAAGTACGGCGCCGACCATGTGGCGCAGATTGTCACCTTTGGCACCATGGCGGCCCGAGGGGCTGTGCGGGATGTAGGCAGGGCCTTGAATTTCACCTATGCCGAAACGGATGTGGTTGCAAAGCTTATCCCCGCCACCCCCCATATGACATTGGATGAGGCACTTCGGGTATCGCCCCAGCTCAAAACCATGTACGACGAGGACGAGCGGGTCAAAAACCTCATCGACACCGCCCGGGCGATTGAAGGAATGCCTCGCAATACCTCCACCCATGCCGCGGGTGTGGTGATTACCCGAAATCCCGTCAGCGACTATGTGCCCCTGGCGCGGAACGACGACACCATCGTCACCCAGTACCCCATGACCACCATCGAGCAGCTTGGTCTTCTGAAAATGGACTTTTTGGGCCTGAGGAACCTGACGGTCATCGACGACGCGGAGAAGCAGATTCGCCGCACGCAGCCGGATTTCTCCATGAAGTGTATTCCGGAGGACGATAAGGAAGTTTTTTCCATGCTTTCCGAGGGAAGAACTTCCGGCGTGTTCCAGTTGGAGTCGGCGGGGATCACCGGTGTGTGCGTCAACATGAAGCCCCAGTCCATCGAGGACCTGACAGCTATTGTGGCGCTCTATCGCCCCGGCCCGATGGAGTCGATTCCCAAGTTCATCGACTGCAAGTTCCACCCGGAGAAGATTCGCTACAAGACCCCGGAGCTGGAGCCGATTCTGGCCGTTACCTACGGCTGTATCGTCTACCAGGAGCAGGTGATCGAAATATTCCGGCGGCTTGGTGGCTATACGCTTGGTCAGGCCGACATGATGCGCCGCGCCATTTCCAAGAAGAAGCAGGACGTGATCGTGGCAGAGCGCAAGGGCTTCGTCTACGGTGACCATGCGCGGGGCATTCCCGGCGCAGTGGCCAACGGTGTCAGTGAGCAGGCCGCCCAGGAGATTTACGACGAAATTCTGGATTTTGCCAATTACGCCTTCAACAAAGCCCATGCCGTCTGCTATGCTAAGGTAGCCTATGACACGGCCTATCTCAAGTGCCATTACCCCCGGCAGTACATGGCGGCACTGATGACCTCCGTGCTGGACAGCTCGACGAAAATTTCCGGCTACATCGCGGAGTGCCGGGATATGGGCATTGCCGTCCTGCCGCCGGACATCAACCACTCGGAGGACAAGTTTACCGTGGAGCCGGAGGGCATCCGCTTTGGCCTTGCCGCCGTCAAGAACATTGGCAAGGGCCTCATCCAGGCCGTGGCAGCCGAGCGCAGCCGCAACGGCCCCTACACTTCCTTTGAGAGCCTGTGCAGGCGTCTGGCAGATACCGAGTGCAACAAGCGCGCGATGGAAAATCTGATCAAATGCGGCGCGATGGATGTTTTCGGCCTGCACCGCAGCCAGCTTTTGCATATTTATGAGCCGCTGATGGACGCGCTATCCTCCAACAAAAAGCGCAATGTGGCAGGACAAATCGGTATGTTCGACATGGGCACCGAGGAGAGCGAGACCGTGCCCATACCCGACCTGCCGGAGCTGAGTCGCCGCGACCGCATGGCCATGGAGAAGGAGACGACGGGTCTCTATCTCACCGGCCACCCCATGGACGAATACCGTGAAAAGCTCAGATCTACCCGCGTCGTGCCCATTGGCAGTATTATGACGAGCTTCTCTGAGGGCGACGGCCAGTTTTCCGACGAGCAGATCGTCAGCATTGCAGGAATCGTTCAGTCGGTGCGTATGAAAACCACCCGCAATGGCTCCATGATGGCCTATGTGGTTCTGGAGGATGACACCTCCAGCATGGAACTGCTGGCCTTTTCGAATGTGCTCGATTCCTACGGCGCTTACCTGAAGGAGAACAGCGCCATTATCGTCATTGGCAAGCTATCCGTTCGGGATGAGAAGGAGCCGCAAATCATTGTCAACCGGGCAAGACCCATTGGCGAAGCGGGCGAGGAGGCGCCGAATCTGCCGCAGCAGACGCTCTATCTGCGTCTGCCCACGCAGTCGGATCCCAGATTGCGAAAGATGAAGGCGATTCTTGCTATGTTTCCTGGAGAGCAGCGGGTGGTGCTGTTTTTCGCCGATACCCGCACCCGCTACGGAGCGAAGTGCAGCACCCGACGCGATATGCTCGACGAGTTGTCAGCAATTTTGGGCCAGGATAACGTGGTGCTGAAATAAACGGAAACAAAGCTATCGCAATTTACAGCGATATATGTTATAATATAAAGAACATTTGTGAAGGGGGTAGAGCGGCAATGCGCATCAAAAAGGCCATAGTTTTGCTGCTTGCGCTGCTGTGTCTCCCGCTAAGCGGCTGCCTTCTCCAGTCGGCGGAGGAGCTCTATGCCTTGCCAAAGCAGTCGGCGGAGTACTACACCCTGCAAAATCAGCTTGAGAGCGTGCTGCGTGGCGGTGCGGAGTACTGCGCCCCAATTTCCGGCGACCGGCGTCAAGCGGTACAGCTGGCAGATCTCGACAGTGACGGGCAGGAGGAGGCCATCGCCTTTCTCCGCATCCCGGGAGAGAAGCCACTGAAGATCTATATCTACAAAAAGACAGACGAGGGCTACGTTGAGTATGCCCGAATCGAGGGAGACGGCAGCGCTTTTGAGAGCGTGGACTACCGCCAGATTGACACCACCCTCGGGCTGGAGCTGGTGGTGGGTCGGCAGGTCAGCGATCAGGTGCCGCAGACCCTTAGCGCCTATTCTGTGGAGGAAGGCCATGTGACGGAGCTTTTAAATGTTAGCTGCATTCGATATACTCTGGCTGACTTGGATGCCAACGGCTTGCAGGAGCTACTGGTATTTCACGGCGACGAGGACTCCCTGATGGGCCTGACAGAGTACTATCGCTGGGGTGAGGGCGGCTTGAGCTTGGCGGGCTCAGCCAGCATGAGTGCGGCACTGACCTCTGACAGCATCCGGCGCATTGTCTATGGCATGATGCAGGACGATACGCCTGCCGTCTTTGTGGCAAATACCTATGAAGAGATGAGCATTGTGACCGATGTGTTCGTTTTGGATGACGAGGTTTTTACCAATGTTTCTGCCCTGGGCGGCGGGGCCAACGATGCCACCAGGGTTCGCTACCGCAGCGTTTATGCCGAGGACATTGACGGCGACGGCCTCATAGAGTTGCCCCATACAGTGCAATTGTCTCAGTTGTGGGAGGACGACCCGGCGCCCTATTACAAAATTCAGTGGTACAACCTCCGTCGTGATGGCAGCCGAGTCTATAAGCAGGCCACCTTCCACAATTATTCCGACGGATGGTACCTGAGCCTGCGTCCGAATTGGGAAAAGACGCTTGCGGTGGACTATGGCCGGGACGCCCAGCAGCTACTCTGCTATCGGTTCTACAGTGTTGACGCGGTAGGGAAGACCCAGCAGCGCTTTGCCATCTACGCTTTTAACACCGACGATACCCTGATTTTGGAAGAGGGACGGTTTGTGCTGGGGGAAAAGGGCGATGCAGTCTATGCGGGCCAGATCATGGACGAGCGCGTGACCCAGCAGGAGCTAAAGGACGCGTTCCATTTCATTTCCACAGACTGGAATTCCGGTGAAGTATAAGGAGAGGGAGCATGAAAAAGGTTTTAATTCTGGAGGATGAGGTCAGTATCCGCAGCTTTGTGGTAATCAACCTGCAGCGGGCGGGCTATGACACCATCGAGGCCGGTACGGGCATGGAGGCGCTGGAGCGGCTCAAGGAAAATCCCGATATCGGCGTGGCTATTCTGGACATTATGCTGCCGGATATCGACGGCTTCGAGGTTTGCCGCAATATCCGCGCAACCAATAAATCCATTGGCATCATTATGCTGACGGCCCGCACCCAGGAGATGGATAAGGTGACGGGCCTGATGACCGGGGCCGACGATTATGTGACCAAGCCCTTTTCCCCTGCGGAGCTGACCGCCCGCATCGACGCCATCTATCGCCGCATCGGCGGCGACAGTGGCACGGGTTCCGCACTTTTGAGTCACGGCCCCTTTGTTCTAAACACCCGCAATCGCACCTTGGAGAAGAGCGGTGTGCGCATTCGCTTGACACAGGTGGAATACGCCATCATGAAGCTGTTCATGCAGAATCCCGGCAGAGCGCTTTCGCGGGAGGAAATCCTCACAACGGTGTGGGGTCGGGACTATGAGGGCGAGCTGAAAATTGTGGATGTAAATATCCGCCGTTTGCGCCTCAAGATCGAGGACGACACAGCAAATCCCGTCTATATTACTACGGATTGGGGCTTCGGCTACAAATGGGGAATCTGATGCAAAAGAAAAAGAAGCGACGACATAGTGGCATTCAGTACCGCTGGCTGATGAACACCATCAGCTGGCTGGTGCTGCTTGTGACGGTGTTTGTGGCATCGTCGTCGCTCGCGGTGTCGATGTACTACTATTCCAACCTGCGCTCCGGAATGGAGGCAAAGGCCAGAACCGCTTCGGATTTCTTCAGCAACTATATCAATCTCAGCTACAACGAGTATTATCAGTCCTGCGTGATGCTGACGCAGACCTTTGAAAATAAAAACAACATGGAGATGCAGTTCATTGGCTCCGACGGAGGTATTGTTGCCTCCTCCTTTGGCATCTGGGCAGGTAGCGCCCCGGGAACTTCGGATATCACGAGGGCCATGGAGCAGCAGACCATTGCGGTTTTCTCCGGGCCGAATCCCCAGACTGGGGAGCGAATCATGGCGGTGTCGGCGCCGGTGCTCTATACCAACGGCGAGGTCATTGGCGTGCTGCGGTATGTGACGAGCCTTGCCCAGGTGGATCGGCAGATTCTGGTGTTTACGTTGGTGTCGATCCTTGTGGGGACGCTGGTAATGTCGGTGGTGATTTTGAGCAGTCGGTTTTTCATTCGTTCGATTCTGGAACCGGTGCGCGAGATCAACGCCACTGCCCAGCGCATTGCCACCGGCAGCTATGGCGCACAAATCAAGACGAAGTATGACGATGAGATCGGTGAGCTGGCCCAGACCATCAACGAAATGTCCAGTCAGATTGGCCAGACGGAGAAAATGCAGCATGAGTTCATCTCCTCAGTTTCTCATGAGCTGCGCACCCCGCTGACCGCCATCTCCGGCTGGAGTGAGACGCTTCTGGGTGCGGAGCGGATGGATGAGGAGGATACCCGCCGAGGCCTTTTGATCATTTCCCGGGAGGCAAGACGCCTGACAGGCATGGTGGAGGAGCTGCTGGAATTCACTCGCATTCAGGATGGCCGCTTTACGCTGAATATGCAGCCCTGTGACCTGCGCGCTGAGTTTGAGGATACGGTTTTCATGTACGGCAGCCGCCTGAAGCAGGAGGGTATCACCCTCAGCTATCTGGACAACGACGATCCAATTCCCGAGCTTACCTGCGACAGCAGCCGTTTGCGGCAGGTATTTTTGAATATTCTCGACAATGCCGCCAAGCACGGCGGCGAGGGCAAGCGCATCACTGCTGCCATGTGTCTGGAGGGCGATGAGGTAGTCATTCGCATCCGCGACTATGGCCCGGGTATTCCGGAGGAGGAACTGCCCCACGTGAAAAAGAAATTTTATAAGGGCAGCTCTAAGGCCCGCGGCAGCGGCATTGGACTGGCGGTCTGCGATGAGATCGTCACCCTCCACGGAGGCGCCCTGATTCTGCAAAATGCCGAGGGCGGCGGTACGGAAGTCAGTATCCGGCTGCCTGTGACGGAAAATTGATGAGAGGTTACATTCATGACGACACAAAAGAAAGAAACTCAGGAAAAATTTAAAACCATGATTGGCGGTCAGGCGCTGATTGAGGGCATTTTGATGCGGGGCCCCTATAAGCAGGCCATCGTGGTGCGCTCGCCAGATGGGCTTGTGGAGAAGGTGGAGGAGCTCAAGGTCAATAAGGATAAGAATCCCATTGTTCGCCTGCCCTTGATCCGGGGCGTTGTGACCTTCTTTTCTTCGATGTACCACGGTATCACGGCGCTGATGTTTTCAGCGGATTATTATCCCGACGAGGAAGGGGCAGAGCCCGAGGAGCCCAGTAAGCTTGACCGGTGGCTGGAGGAGAAGCTGGGGAATGAAAAGTTCCAGCAGGCGGTGATCTATATTGCGCTTCTGATTGGCCTGGCCTTTTCGGTGGGACTGTTCTTCCTGCTGCCGATGCTGATCTCAGAGTATGCCCTGTTCTGGGTCAAGAACCAGGTGCTCTTAAACCTGTGCGAGGGCGTGGTTCGTGTGGCTATCTTCCTGGGCTACCTGATTCTGGTATCCCGGATGAAGGATATGCGCAGGGTCTTTGCCTATCACGGCGCGGAGCACAAGACCATCCGCTGCTATGAGGCGAAGCTTCCGCTGACGGTGGAGAACGTCCGCCCTATGACCCGGCTGCACCCCCGCTGCGGCACCAGCTTCCTGTTTGTGGTGATGATCATTTCTATCCTGGTGTTCTCGGTATTTACCTCTCTGATTACTATACGATATCGGCTTTTGAAGGTGCTCTTTAAGCTGCTGCTTTTGCCTCTGGTGGTAGCCATCAGCTATGAGATCAACCGCTTTGTGGGTCGCCACGACAACTGGTTTACCCGTGCCATCTCTTTCCCCGGTATGTGGCTGCAAAACTTCACCACCAATGAGCCGGATGACAGCATGATCGAGGTGGCCATCCGCTCACTGGAGCTGGTAATCCCGGAAACAGAGGGCGCGGACGAATGGTAAAAAAATACAGTGAGCTCTATCTGGAGGCTCGCCGTGCTCTGCGGGAAGCCTTTGGCGATCAGGCTGGCAATGTGGCGCGGCAGATGCTCAGTGCAGCCTCCGGCAAAAGTGCCGAGGCGATCATTTCCCACTGCGATCTCTACGCCTCGGAGGCCATTGGCGAAAAGATGGAGGAATTCACAGCGCGGGCCAGCAAGGGAGAGCCTCTGGCCTATATTTTAGGACAATGGGACTTTGCGGGCATGACCCTGACGGTCACACCGGATACGCTAATTCCCCGGGATGACACCATGGCGGTGACGGAGCTGGCCATCCAGACGGCGCTGGAGCTCAACAGTGAGCCAAGAGTTTTGGATCTTTGCACCGGCACCGGCTGCATTGGCCTGGCCATTGCCCGACGGGTGCGCGATGCCCGCGTGGTGCTGGGGGATGTGTCGCCGGCGGCGGTTCGGGTGGCAAAGAAGAATACCCAGGATCTGCGCTTGGGTGGCCGGGTCACCTGCCTGACTTTGGACGTAAGAAGACCGGCCACCACATTCTTGGGCCACTTTGACCTGATCGTATCCAATCCTCCCTATGTGACAGATGGGGAAATGAAAAGACTGCCAATCTCGGTGGCGAACTTTGAGCCCCATCTTGCGCTGCGAGGCGGAGCGGATGGACTGGACCTTTACCGGGCGATTATTGATAATTATTCTGCCGCCCTGCATTCTGGTGGCTATCTTCTCTTTGAATTTGGCATGGGGCAGGGAAGTGCGGTCGGAGAACTGCTAAGTAGCGGCGGATATGAAATTGTGAGCTATAAAAAAGATTTGAGGAATGTGCTCCGAGCGGTGCTTGCTCGGAAGAAATGAGAGGAGGATTCCATGGCAACCAAGAAAACAGCCTTCGAGGCTCCCGCACCGGCGGAGGATAAGCACAGGGCGCTACAGGCGGCGCTTCACCAAATTGAGAAAAGTTACGGCAAAGGAGCAGTTATGCGCCTGGGTGACCGGCCGGAAATGAATGTGGACGCCATCCCCACGGGCTCCCTGGCTCTGGACGCGGCGCTGGGCATCGGCGGTGTTCCCAAGGGAAGAATTGTGGAGATTTACGGCCCGGAATCCTCCGGTAAGACCACGCTTGCACTGCATATTTTGGCCCAGGCGCAGAAGCGGGGCGGTGAGGTGGCCTTCATCGACGCCGAGCACGCGCTGGATCCTGTTTATGCGGCGGCCATTGGTGTGGATATTGATTCCATGCTGGTGTCCCAGCCGGATACCGGCGAGCA
Organism: Faecousia sp.; assembly: GCA_045615685.1. GTDB lineage: Bacteria > Bacillota > Clostridia > Oscillospirales > Oscillospiraceae > SVMC01. The sequence goes on along the minus strand of JAZLFG010000016.1, from coordinate 29,523 downwards.
GGCGCTGGAGATTACCGACGCGCTGGTTCGCTCCGGCGCGGTAGACGCGGTGGTTGTGGACTCTGTGGCCGCACTGACGCCCAGAGCCGAGATTGAAGGTGAGATGGGTGATTCCTTCATGGGCCTGCAGGCCCGGCTCATGTCCCAGGCGCTGCGCAAGCTGGCTGGCACTATCTCCAAGACAAATTGTGTGGTGATCTTCATCAATCAGCTTCGCATGAAGATCGGTGTGATGTACGGTAACCCCGAGACCACCACCGGCGGTAACGCCCTCAAGTTTTATTCTTCGGTTCGCCTGGATGTGCGCCGCATTGAGGCCATCAAGAATGGCAGCGAGGTGATCGGCAACCGCACCCGGGTGAAGGTCATTAAGAATAAGGTCGCACCTCCCTTCCGCGAGGCGGTGTTTGACATTATGTACGGAGAGGGCATTTCCCGGTTTGGCGAAATGGTTGATCTGGCGGTGGAGATGGAGATCGTCAATAAATCCGGCAGCTGGTTCTCCATGGGCGACGAGCGCATTGGCCAGGGCCGGGACTCTGTGAAGCAGTTCTTCCTGCATCATCCCGAGATTGCCGACCAGGTGGAGGCGCAGATTCGCGCCAAGCTCTATGAGCGGCAGGCCAGCCGCGCCAAGGTGCAGCTTCAGGCGGCCACAAAGGCGGTGGACGTCTCAGCGGATGACTTCGGCGACGACGAATGACCGTCACACAGATTGCCGCCTCTGCCAACCGAGCAGGGCGTTACGCGGTCACCTTTTCTGATGGGACAGTGCATAAGCTTCTGCCTGAGGTGATTGGAGATTTTGGACTCTATCCCGGTCTTGCCTTGAGCGAGGAGGAAATGGAGGCGCTTTTAAAGGCCGGCCGTGCGGCAGATACCCGCTTGCGGGCGGTGCGTATCATCTCTGCCACCACGGTTTCCGGAAGAGATTTAGAAGAACGCCTGCGCCATAAGGGCGCCGACCCGGAGGACGCGGCAAATACCGTGCAGTGGCTGCAGGAGCTCAATTTGCTCGACGATGCTCAGGCGGCCAGGCAGATTGTTGCCCGGGGAGTACGCCGAGGCTACGGCGAAAGACGCATTCGACAGATGCTGTATGAGAAAAAGATTCCCCGGAGCTTGTGGGAGGAGGCACTGTCTGAACTGCCGCCAATGGATGCGGTAGTGGACGATTTTTTGAGAGAACACCTCCAAGACCAACCGGAGGAGAAGGTTCGCAGGCGCACGGTGGACGCCCTTATCCGCCGAGGCTTCTCCTGGGAGGAGATTCGGGAGGGCCTGAGAAGATATGATCACGCGCTTGCGGATGAAATGGAGGACATGTAGATGCGAGTTGGTTTTATTTCCTTGGGCTGCGCCAAAAATCAGGTGGACTGCGAACAGATGATGTTCCGGATGCAGGAGGCTGGCTACGAGCTTGTGGCATCCCCGGAGGGAGCGGATCTGGTGATCATCAATACCTGCGGCTTCATCGACGCAGCCAAGAGTGAAGCCATCGACCATATAATTGCCATGGGACAGCTAAAAAAGCAGGGTTCAGTGGGAAAAATCCTCGTCACTGGCTGCCTTGCCCAGCGCTACCAGGAAGAAATTCTTCGGGAACTGCCTGAGGTGGATGGGGTATTGGGCACCGGAAGCTACTATGATATTGTGGCGGCAGCACGGCAGGTGCTGGAGGGCAGCTCCGTCTGCGAGTTTGGCGACATTCACGCGCCGATTGCCGAGTGCGGCCGCATCCTCACCACCCCGGAACACTACGCCTATCTGAAAATTGCGGAGGGCTGCAGCAACTGCTGTGCCTTCTGCGTGATCCCCTCCCTGCGGGGTAAGTACCGCAGCCGTCCTATGGATGACATACTCTACGAGGCCAGGAACCTGGTGGACAGCGGGGTAAAGGAGCTGATCGTGGTGGCACAGGACACCACCCTCTACGGGGTAGATTTGCCGGGACATCAGAAAAGATTGCCGGAGCTGCTGCGGGCGCTTTGCCGCATAGAGGGCGTCCACTGGGTGCGGGTACATTATCTCTATCCCGAATCCATCACAGAGGAGCTGCTCGATACCTTCGCGGAGGAACCGAAGCTGCTTCATTACCTGGACATTCCCATCCAGCACATCGATGACGGGATACTCACCCGCATGAACCGTCGGGGTGACCGGGCCTACCTGGAGAAGCTTTTGACCACCGTTCGGGAAAAGCTGCCCGACGCCATAATCCGCACCAGCCTGATTGCCGGCCTGCCCGGTGAGGGAGAGGCGGAGTTTGAGGCGCTGTGCGAGTTCCTGCGCGAATACAAGCTGGAGCGGGTGGGAGCCTTCGTTTTCTGCCCGGAGGAGGGAACCAAGGCTGCCGAGATGGAGCGGCCAGATGAAGCTGTGGCCGTCCACCGGGCAGAGGTCATTGCGGAGCTGCAGTCGCGCATCATGGACGAATTCCACCTGTCGCTCTTGGGAAAGACTCTGGAAATTCTCTGCGAGGGCTATGATCCGGATACCGATCTCTATTATGGCAGAAGTTATGCCGATTCACCGGATATTGACGGGAAAGTGTGGTTTTCAAGCGATAAAACAGCGAAAACAGGAAGCTTTGTGCCGGTTGAGCTGGAAAAATTAGTGGACGGAGAGCTGCATGGCGCCGCCCGATGGGAGGGAGTATCATGACAACTGCGAGTAAGATTACGTTGATCCGTGTCGTTCTGATTCCTGTGTTTATGGTATGCCTGTACCTGAGTGTGGGCTGTGCATGGCTCAAATGGGTTGCGCTGGCACTGTTCATCCTTGCCAGCCTGACGGACTATGTGGACGGTAACGTTGCCCGAAGGTATAATCAGGTGTCCGATTTTGGGAAATTCCTCGATCCTCTGGCTGACAAGCTGCTGGTGATTTCCGCCATGACCATTTTCTGTGAATGGGGCCTGTTCCCCGCCTGGGCGCTGATGATTGTGCTGACGAGGGAATTTGCCGTGACGGGTCTGCGCCTGATTGCTGTGGGCAACGGAAGGGTGATTGCAGCGGGCTGGTCCGGCAAGATCAAGACCTTCAGCACGATGGTGGGCCTGTGTGTGATGATCGTATTCCACCAGTTCGCGTGGCTCAACTGGAGCATTATTGCCGTCATTGTCGGCACGACCCTCTATTCCGGTGTGGAGTACTTCGTCCAGAATTGGGACGTTCTCAATCTGAAAAAGAAGGATTGACAGGAATTTTCCGGTGTGCTAGTATAATTCTAGATAGAATATCGCGTAGAACCGCGAGCGATTTGCCCGCCTCTTGCAGCGGCAAGGGGCGGGCTTTTATCGGGGCGATTTTTATATCATAATCCACATCAAAGGAGAATGTACGATGTATCTTTATAATTCCGCTTCCCGCAGGAAGGAACTGTTTGTGCCCAACGACCCCAGCATTGTCAAGATGTACACCTGCGGCCCCACGGTCTACCATTTTGCCCATATTGGCAATCTGCGCAGCTACATCATGGAGGATGTGCTGGAGAAGGCGCTGCGCTATGCGGGCTACAACGTCAAGCGCGTTATGAACATCACTGATGTAGGCCATCTGTCCTCCGACGCCGACACCGGCGAGGACAAGATGCTCAAGGGTGCGCGCCGTGAGCACAAGACCGTCATGGAAATCGCTGCCTACTATACCGACGCCTTCTTCGACGATTGCCGCAAGCTCAACATCAAGCGGCCCGATGTGGTGGAGCCCGCCACCAACTGCATTGGCGAGTATATTACCATCATCGCCAAGCTGCTCGACACGGGCTTCGCCTATCTTGCCGGGGGCAACGTCTACTTTGATACCTCCAAGCTGGAGCGCTACTATATTTTCAACGACTATAATGAGGAGGACTTGGCCGTAGGCGTCCGCGAGGGCGTGGAGGAGGATACCAACAAGCGCAATAAGAACGATTTTGTTCTCTGGTTCACCAAGTCCAAGTTTGAGGATCAGGCACTCAAGTGGGATTCCCCCTGGGGCGTGGGCTATCCCGGCTGGCATATTGAATGCTCCGGCATTTCTATCAAGCACCTTGGCGAGGATTTGGATCTGCACTGTGGCGGCATTGACAATGCGTTTCCCCACCATACCAATGAGATTGCCCAGTCCGAAGCCTTCCTGGGCCACAAGTGGTGCAACTACTGGTTCCATGTGCTCCACCTGAATACCAACAGCGGCAAGATGTCCAAGTCCACCGGCGAATTCCTGACGGTTTCGCTCTTGGAGTCCAAGGGCTATGACCCGCTGGTCTATCGCCTGTTCTGCCTCCAGAGCCATTACCGCAAGAATCTGGTGTTCACCTATGAAAATCTCGACAATGCAGCCAAGACCTATCAGAAGCTTCTGGCCAAGATTGCCTCCCTGGACTTTGATGATGCAGCCCCGGTGGATGCGCAGGCGGTGGCTGCCCTCAAGGAAAAGTTCTGCAAGGCTCTGGATAACGACCTCAATACCTCGCTTGCCATTACGGCGGTATACGATGTGCTGAAGGCCGACACCAATGACGCAAGCAAGCTGGCAGCCCTGCAGGACTTTGACACAGTGCTGTCGCTCGATCTCATCAAAAAGGCGAAGGCACTCAAGGAAAAGGAGGCCGCCGCCGTGAAAACCATCGGCGAGCTTGTCATCGAAGGCGAAGGCGATCCGGAGATCGACGAGCTGGTGAAGACCCGCGCGGAGGCCAAGAAGGCCAAGAATTGGGCGGAGGCCGACCGCATTCGGGAGGAATTAAAGGAGAAGGGGATCGAAGTGGTAGATACTCCCCAGGGCGCTCGATGGAAGCGCGTCTGAGCACAGGAGGCTGGACATGAAGCTGATGATCCTGGACGGCAACAGCATCATTAACCGCGCTTATTTCGGCATTCGTCCCCTGACGACCCGGGACGGACTCTACACCCATGCCATTTTTGGCTTTCTGAATATTTTGCAGCGACTGGAGCATGAGGAGGAGCCGGACGCCCTCTGCGTTGCCTTTGACCTGCATGGCCCCACCTTCCGGCATATGCGCTACGAGGCCTATAAGGCCACACGGCATGGGATGCCCGAGGAGCTGGCCATGCAGATGCCGGTGATGAAGGATGTGCTGCGTGCCATGAATATACCCATCTTCGCCTGCCAGGGCTGGGAGGCGGATGACGTGCTGGGCACGGTGGGAAGAAAATGTGCCGAGGCCGGATGGGACTGCGTGATCGTCACCGGCGACCGGGATAGTCTACAGCTCATTGGCGACCATGTGCAGGTCAAGCTCATCACCACCAAGGCCGGGCAGACGCTCACGACCTTCTACGATGAGGAGGTTTTTCGGGAGGAGTATGGCTTTGCTCCCGTTCACCTCATTGATCTAAAGGGCCTGATGGGGGATAGCTCCGACAATATTCCCGGTGTTGCGGGCGTTGGCCCAAAGACGGCCACCCAACTGCTTCTGGACTTTGGCACCCTGGAGGGGGTCTATGCACATCTGGAGGATCCATCCATTCGTCCCAAGCTCCGGGAAAAGCTGGAGGCAGGCAGGGAGCAGGCGTTTTTATCCTACGAGCTTGCGACCATCCGCTGCGACGCGCCCATTGAATTTGATCCGGCAGAATGCATGAGAAAGCCGCCCCAGGGGAAGGCGCTCTATGATCTGTTCGTGCGGCTGGAGTTTACCAAGCTGATGGATCGCTACGGTCTTCGTGCCTGCGCCCAGGAGGAGGCCATTCCCCAGGCTGTGGAGGAGGCGCCAAAGGAGCTTTCGCAATTGCCACCCACAGACTGCGCTTGCGCAGTGGTCATCGATGGAGAGCAGGCCGCCATCGCCACGGCAGAGGGGTCGATCCTTGTGAATATTTCCGAAAACAAGGAATATTTTACCGAGCTTTTTTCCAAAAAATCAGACAAAGCCTGTCATGATCTAAAAAATTTTTATCATACACTGTCCTCCCTTGATTTCCCGGCGGAGGGCTTCGGATTTGATACCGCGCTGGCTGCCTATGTGCTCGATCCCACAGTGGGCGACTATTCGCTGGAAAAGGTGGCACTGCAATATTTGTCGCTGGAGCTGCCGAAGGAGCTTTCGGCTTGGGCCAGAGCCGTGTTTCGGCTGCGGGCGGTGCTGGAGGAAAAGCTGGCGGCATTGTCTTTGCAAAGGGTGTATTATGATATTGAGCTTCCTTTGTGCCGAGTGCTCGCCCAAATGGAGGATGAGGGTGTCGCGGTGGACGAAAACGCCCTTGCAGCCTTCGGGAAAAAACTCTCTGAGAGAATTGCATCCTGCCAGGCAGAGATTTTTGCTCAGGCAGGAGAAGAATTTAACATCAATTCCACCAAAAAATTGGGGGAAATTTTGTTCGAAAAGTTGGAGCTCCCTCCGGTCAAGAAGACCAAGACCGGCTACTCCACCAATGCCGAGGTGCTGGAAAAGCTCCGGCAGGCGCATCCCATCATCCCGCTTATTATGGAGTATCGGATGCTCACGAAGCTCAACTCCACCTATGCCGAGGGCCTTTTGAAGGTGATTGCCCCGGATGGCCGCATCCACACGAGACTACAGAATATGGTCACAGCCACCGGCCGCCTCAGCTCTACGGAGCCTAATTTGCAGAATATCCCCGTCCGCACGGAGCTGGGCAGCGAAATTCGCAAGATGTTCGTGGCCCGACCCGGCTGGGTGCTGGTGGATGCGGACTACAGCCAGATTGAGCTGCGAGTATTGGCACATATTGCGGACGATCCCCATATGTGCGCAGCCTTCCGCTCCGGGCAGGATTTCCACCGGGTTACGGCCTCGCAGGTTTTTGGGGTGCCGCTGGAGGAGGTCACGCCCGCCATGCGGCGCAGCGCGAAAGCGGTCAACTTTGGCATTGTCTACGGCATTTCGAAATGGTCCCTGGCGGAGGATCTGGGTGTGACCACCTGGGAAGCGGAGGATTATATTCAAAGCTATCTGGCGCGATTTGCCGGTGTTCGGCGCTATATGCACGACGTTGTGGAGCACGCAAAGCAGCAAGGCTATGTCACCACGATCTTTGGCCGCCGCCGAAGTATTCCGGAATTGAAAAGCTCGAATTACAACATTCGCAGTGGTGCAGAGCGCATTGCTCTCAACACGCCGGTGCAGGGCAGCGCGGCGGACATCATCAAGCTTGCCATGCTACGGGTCAGTAGCGCCTTGGAGGAAGAGGCTCTGCAAGCTCGGCTGGTGCTGCAGGTGCACGATGAGCTGATCGTAGAGTGCCCGCCATGGGAGGCGGAGCTGGTTATGGGGCTTGTTACCAGAGAAATGGAGCAGGCGGCGGAGCTAATGCTTCCCCTGGTGGCAGAGGCCAAGCAGGGGGCAAGCTGGTATGAGGCAAAGTAGCAATGGACATTTCAATCACTGCTATGAAGCTTGCCCATGTGCCGCAGGTTGCGGCGATGGAAAAGGCCGTTTTCTCTGTGCCATGGGATGAAGCTTCGCTTCAAAGCGAGCTGGATAACCCGCTAAGTCTATGGCTGGTGGCGCTTTCGGGCGATCGGGTGGTAGGCTATGTGGGCAGCCAGAGCGTATTGGGCGAGAGCGATATGATGAATTTGGCGGTTTGCCCGGAGCTTCGCCGACAGGGCGTCGGCAGGCGGCTTGTGGAGACCCTTCTCTATGAGCTGGCGTCGGAGAACCATTGCCTGACACTGGAGGTTCGAGTCTCCAATGAAGCGGCCCTGGCGCTTTATGCGAGTATGGGCTTTCGGCAGGTGGGCAGGCGCCCCCGTTACTATCAAAGACCCACGGAGGATGCGTTCATCCTCCGAAAGGACTGGTGAATATGATCCTTTTTGCAGTGGAATCCTCCTGCGATGAGACTGCCGTTGCCTTAGTGCGCGATGGGCGGGAGGTTTTGACAGACTGTATCAGCTCCCAGGTGGAGCTTCATAAAATTTACGGTGGCGTGGTGCCGGAGATCGCCTCCCGCAAGCACATTGAGGCCATCTACGGCTTGGCAGATCAGGCGCTGGCGAACGCAAATCTGCGCAGATGTGACATTGACGCGGTGGCTGTGACCTATGCCCCGGGCCTTATCGGTGCAGTGCTGGTGGGCGTCAATTTTGCCAAGGCGGCGGCTTTGCGGCTGGGGGTACCCTTGATCCCGGTGCACCATATTCGGGGCCATATCGCAGCCAACTATTTGGCTTATCCGGAGCTGGAGCCGCCCTTTTTGTGCCTCGTCGTGTCGGGCGGACACACAATGATCCTCGCGGTGGAGGACTATACCCAAATGCGCATCCTGGGTCAGACCCGGGATGACGCCGCAGGGGAGAGCTTCGACAAGGTAGCCCGGGTGCTGGGGATGCCCTATCCGGGCGGAGCGGCGCTCGATCGCATGGCGAAAACCGGACAGGAGGGGCGTTATGTCCTTCCTCGGGCGAAACTGTCAGGAAATCCTCTGGATATGTCCTTTTCCGGCCTCAAGACGGCAGCGCTGAATCTCATCCACCATGCCGAGCAGGTGGGAGAACCCCTGGATGTGCCTGGCCTCTGTGCGGACTTCTCCGGTGCGGTCAGCGACACCCTGGTGCCCCGCACCATGGCAGCCTTAGCTCAGACCGGCATGACGAAGCTTGCCATTGCCGGTGGAGTAGCCGCCAATTCCCGCATTCGGGCGGATTTTGAGCGGGCAGCAAAGGCGGCAGGCGCTTCTCTCTATGTGCCGCCCCTGCACCTGTGCGGAGACAATGCCGCCATGATCGGCGCCCAGGGCTACTATGAGTACCTGGCGGGCAATATCGCCGACCAGACCCTCAACGCCTACGCCACCAAAACCTTGGAGGGTGAGACAGTTTAACCGTATGTAACGCACCCTTTGTCTATTCGGTATTCCCACAAGCGCCGTAGCAAATGCCCTTCTACTCAAACTGGACCTCTCCTCCCCAATGCGTACCGTCCTCGAAGGTGGTAAAGTTTTCAAATATTCCAATGTAAAACGGTTACTTGAGTAATAATATCCCTTAAACGTTCTCCTCCTAAACGATAATTCAAGACTTCATCGGGCGTATCGCAAATCAACTCACGCTCGCCGTTTTGATATGCTCCCTTTATGAGAGACAGTGAAATAAAAACACTGTCAAACAGGAAGGGAGCATTTCTATGTATGGGAAGAAATTAACAGCAGAAGGCCAGATAGAAGCAGCAAAGGCGTGTGCTGAAGGAAAATGTGTTAGAAAGAAGCCGCACGGCAATTTGCAATGGATCCGTTTTTTGGGCCTTAAAAAGAGTTTGAAAAATGATTTGATTGAATGCGAAGGGCAGGCCTTGCCCTTTTACTCTCCCCCTTGCGACTCAGTGATTCAAGCCTTGTCGGCTTTTTTGACACGCTGATTATAGTAGACACATGTCATTTTTTTCGCAAATTTTTTGAATTGTGCCGTCCAAGATTCGGTAGGCTTCTCCGTGCAGCTCGGTGCGGCCGGTGCTGCATAGGAGGTAGCTGCCGTCTACCAGGGCATAGAAGGGATGGCCAAAGCTGTCTGGATAGGTGATTTCCTCAAACAGCGCCATGCCGTCGAGTACCGTATCCCGAATGGCTTGATAGTGGGGGATGACATTGAATTCCGTGAGACCGAGCCCGGGCAGGAATCTGCGATAGGTGGTGGAAACCGCTTCTCCCGGCAGCTCCGGCTGGGCATATACGGTGCGGGCGCTATTCATTGTCCCGGCGCTGATGCCGAGCACAGTGCCGTCAAAGGAGGCAAGCAGCTCGCGCAGGCCGATTTTTTCAAAGAAGGCGTTCTGCGTGGGGACGTGCCCCCCGGCCAGGATGATAAGGGCTGCCTGACGGACAAGTGCCGGCGCTTCTGCCTCTCGCCTGGCATCCAGCACGGCGGTGGATGATATTGTGATGTTGGCAGCTTTTAGAAGGGAAAAGACCGAAGCGGCAAAATAGTCCGTTTCCCCGTAGGAATCCGGGTCGGCGCAGATAAAGAGCGCATTTGCCTGGGGCGGCACGGCGGCGTGCAGAGCATCTACAAAGCCGTTGGCAGGATTAAGCGCGCTGAAATCCTCTGTGGCGGGGCTACTAGTCAAAAAAGCCAGCATAGGAGGGCCTCCTTAGCTTGCGCATCCGGCGAAGAAGGCCTCGATGGCTGCTTTTGTAGCTTTGACACTGCCCATGGCGAAGAAGGGCTTGCCGCCTCCCCGACCGGAGAGAGTGGCGTTCATTTCCTTCACAAAAGAGCGCAGGTCGCCGTTTTCCTCGCCAATGGCATATTTGTAGCCTTCCTCGTCATCGCCGGAGAATACGGCGCAGCGACCTTGACAGCACTCCATGACGGCAACGGCCAGCTTTCTCACGCTGTCACTGGAGAGCGCTTCCTCGAACAGCAGGCAATTGCCCGCCCCGGACAGCGCCTGGGCTTTTTCCGCAAAGCGGCGATTTTCATCTGCGGTGATGCGGTATAGGGCGGCGGCGCGTTCATCGTTGATCCGCTGCACGGCGGCGGCAGTCTGCAGAGGTTTTGCGGAGAGGAGCACACTGATGGCGTGGTTCTGAGCCTCCACTGCCGCGAGATATTCCAGGGCTTGTGCGCCGCACATCATCTCAATGCGCACGCCCTCTCGAAATTTGACGCAGGACAGGAGCTTGATGAGACCGATTTCACCGGTACGCCGGACATGGGTACCGCAGCAGGCACAAAGATCCGAACCGGGGAAGCGAACCAGCCGCACCTGACCCTGTAGCGCCTTCTTGCTGCGATAGTCGATATGCAGCAGCTCCTCGGCGGTGGGATAAAAAATTTCCGTTTCCGTATTTGCCCATACTGCCGCATTGGATGCCCATTCGATTTCCGATAGCGCATCGGGGGAGATGGGACCGTCAAAGTCGATGGTGAGGACGTCGCTGCCCATATGAAAGCCCACATTATTCCAGCCAAAGCGCCCATGGATGAGGCCGGAGACGATGTGCTCGCCGCTGTGCTGCTGCATGAGCCGGAAGCGGAAGTCCCAGTCGATGGAGCCGGAGACGGATGTACCGGGAGCAAAGGGGACGGCGGTATAGTGGAGGACTTCTTCGCCTCGCTCCTGGACATCCAGCACTGCAGCATCGTTCAGTGTGCCCCGATCGGCAGCCTGACCGCCTCCCTCGGGGAAGAAGGCCGTCTGATCCAGGATCACCGCGTATGTTTTACCGACTGGCTCGCAGGATACCACCACCGCTTCAAACTGCCGGATGTAGGCATCTTCATAATATAAACGTTTTGTAGCCATATTGATCTCTCCTAAAACAGATTAGGATCATTTTACCACAATTTTTTCCCATTGGAAACCCCGGTTTTTCGTTGACAAACCGAAAGTTTTGACCTATTATTTATGAGGGCGAGCGTGCCTCGCAGATTTGAACAATAAAGGAGTGAAATGCATGGACGCAGGGAGTAGTAACGGCACATCCGCAGGCCGAAGTAGCGCAGACCCCGGGCCGGCGACTGCGTCCGGTTTGGTGTTTCACTAGATCAGCTACCTTAGAGGTAGTTTGCGGCCAGAATGTACCTTACTTCCTATTCTAAATCCCTCTTTTTTGAGGAATCCCAAATTTTAGTTAGGAGGAAAGTCAAATGGCACAACACAGCGTAACCATGGAGGCGACACTTCTCAAGCTATTGAGCGAAAAGAAGTACACCACCTTGCGTGATATTTTAATCACTATGAACCCGTCCGACATTGCGGCGGTGTTCGACGAGCTGACAGAGGATCGGCTTCCGCTCCTGTACCGGCTGCTGCCCAAGGAGCTTGCGGCAGATACCTTTGTTGAGATGGAGCCGGAGGCACAGGAGTTGCTCATCCGGGGCTTTAGCGACCTGGAGCTGAAGGAGGTCATTGATGAGCTATACGTGGACGACGCGGTGGACCTCGTGGAGGAGATGCCCGCCACAGTTGTTCGGCGCATTCTCTCTCAGGCAGATCCCGAGATGCGCAAAACCATTAATGAGCTTCTGCGCTATCCCGAGAATTCCGCAGGCTCTATCATGACCACAGAATATGTCTCCCTGCGGCCCCAAATGACCGTGGAGGAGGCAATCACCCGCATCCGGCGCACGGGTGTGGATAAGGAAACCATCTATACCTGCTATGTCACCGACGAGAGAACCTTGGTTGGCCTCGTGACGGTGAAGGATCTCCTCCTGGCGGAGAACGACAACACCAAAATGGAAGAGCTGATGATCACCAACGTCATCTCCGTCAGCACGATGACCGACCAGGAGGACGTGGCCCAGATGTTCTCCAAGTACAATTTCCTGGCGCTGCCGGTGGTGGATGCCGAGAAGCGCATGGTGGGCATCGTTACCTTCGATGACGCCATGGACGTCATGGAGGACGAGGCCACGGAGGATATCCAGAAGATGGCCGCCATTATTCCCTCGGATAAAACCTATATGCGCATGGGCACCTTTGAGATTTTCAGGAAGAGAATTCCCTGGCTCATGCTTCTGATGATTTCGGCCACCTTTACCGGCATGATCATCTCCTACTTCGAAAGGCAGCTTGGGCTGATGATCTGCCTGTCGTCCTTTATGCCCATGCTGATGGATACGGCAGGCAACTCCGGCTCCCAGGCGTCGGTCACGATCATCCGTGGCCTATCCCTGGACGAGATCGATTTCTCTGACCTGTTCCGGGTTGTGTGGAAGGAGATTCGGGTTGCGGTGCTCTGCGGTCTTGCTATGTCGATTGTCTGCTTTGGCAAGATCATGGTGGTGGATGTAGCAATGCTGCATACCCCGGGCGTCACCTGGCTGGTGGCTGCTGTGGTGGGCTTGACGCTGGCTATGACCGTGCTGATGGCCAAGATTGTCGGTTGTATGCTGCCGATGCTGGCCGATCGCATTGGCTTCGACCCGGCAGTGATGGCGTCGCCCTTCATTACTACCATTGTGGATGCCCTTTCGCTGCTGGTCTATTTCAATGTCGCCTGCCTTTTGCTGCCGCAGCTACGCTGACAGTCGTAATAATATTGTTCTCCAAGCCGTCTGTTGAGGCGGCTTGGATTTTTTTACACAGTAACCAAAATAATCCAATAGCTATTGACAATTTGCTTCTAAATGATTAGTATATAAGGGCGGGCAAACGCTTCGCCCTGTGCCACCCTATGGCAGCCTGCCTACATATGACAACAAAACGGAGGACGACATAATGAAACACACGCGGCTTATTTCTCTACTTTTGGCTTTGGCGCTAATGCTCGGCTTATCCATACCCGCGACCGCCGCGCAGCCCAAGGCCCGCAAGGCACTGGCCTCGCTCAAATCGGTCGCGTTTGGCGATTGCTACGTTTACCCCTATGGCACGACCTTTGATGCCACTGTTGTGGCAGGAGGAAATAGAACGCTGCAATTCAAGCGGGATCACGCTTCCCCCAGTTCGGACGATATTTTTTGCGTGGGCATCTATGACATTTTGAGTGAAGCGCTGATAGAGGCTCGGGAATACAAAATGAGCGAGTTTTCCGCGCCGGATTATGCCCTCGGCATGAGCTGGATTGCGGATCACAGATACCCTGTCGGCGATTATGTGCTAGTCTGCTTTGTGACGAACAAGGACGGCGAGGTTTACGATCAGGAATATTATTCCGCAGTGCTCCATGTAGTACAGGCAGAGGTCAGCGCCCAGTCGATGAGCCTCTACCGGGTATCCGACGGCTATTTCGACGAGTTTTTCGTGGAAAACATCTACTGGGAACCGGTCACTATTGCACCAGCGTTGGAACCCTACTACAATACACAGCCCCGCAAGATCACAGCCACCAGCTCGAACCCGGAGGTTCTTTCCGTTAGCGTGGATGCGGGCTATGTTCGCCTGGAGCCAAAAGGCTACGGCGCTGTGGATGTCACCATTACCTGCGATGAATTCTCCCGCACAATGTGGCTGATTTCCGGTGAGCTGGAAAGTATCACCGCAGTACCGACGCAGACGAGCCTTTGCGTCGGCATGACAGACAAGGTCAATGTCTCCTACCAGCCGTCGGACAAGCCGGTTGGCGCGGTGTGGACCACCAGTGATCCCTCGGTTGTCACGGTGCGCGATGGGATTGTCACTGCGGTTGGCCCAGGTGAAGCTTATGTGCAGGTCACGGTGGGTACACGGATTGCCGGGATGAACTACGAGGTGCACTATCATGATTTGCCCGAGGGCACTCCGGTCAGCACCCGCACCGCCACGCAGCCTGCCTGCGCTGTCGGACATTGCAGCATCTGTGGGAAGGACAACTGTGTCAATGTCTACGAGAATGCCATCTTCCGGGACACGGTGGCTGATAGCTGGTATGCCGAGCACGTGGACTTTGTCTATGACAACAAGCTTATGAACGGTGTGAGCGAGGATGCCTTTGCGCCCAACCGTCCGGTGACCCGGGCCATGGCGGTTACGGTGCTCTATCGCATTGCGGGCGAGCCGGAGGTGGAGGGCGAAAATCCCTTTGTCGATGTGGCCGAAGACACCTGGTACACTGATGCGATCACTTGGGCCGCCGAAAATCATATCCTCAACGGTGTAGGCAACCATCTGTGCAAGCCCAACGACCAGATTACCAGAGAGCAGTTTGCTGCAATTCTCTACCGCTATACGGGCGGTGAAATAGGGGAGGAGCCAGTCGATTTGAGCAGCTTCCCGGATGATGCAGATGTTTCCGCCTATGCGAAAGAAGCCATGGTCTGGGCAGTCGAGGAGGGCCTCATAACCGGTGTGGCCTCCAATGGTGTCAACTACCTCATGCCCCGCAATACGATGACCCGCGCCCAGTTTGCCACCATCATTTCCCGCCATCTGGCAACGAACGAATCATAACCGGAGCCGCCCTTCTTGGGCGGCTTATGGCAGCCATTGCACATATTTCCAGAAAAAGAGGTATTGCGAATGAAGAGACAATCCGTGCTTGCTCTGCTTCTGATTTTTGCGCTGCTCCTGTCCATGAACGTGGGCGCGGCAGATGTCAGGCGCGACCCGGCGATGCAGGCGTGCAAGCGATTTTGCAAAACCAAGGCCGCCCCGGTTGGGGTTACCTATGTCTATCCCTATGCCCAGAGTCTGTACGCGGGCTGTGTCCGGGGCGGCAGCAGAACGCTGCGGTTCCAGTTAGCCGAGCAAACGCCAAGTCCGGATGATATGGTCTGCGTAGCGATCTATCGCGGCTCCTGGGACGAGCTGGGCACCATTGAACCGGAGGTGATCGAGGTGCGCAAGTATCCGGTCAGCCAGTTTGGTGGACAGGATGCATCCATTTCTATCACCTGGAGGGCAGACAGCAGATATGACGAAGGAAGCCAATACTGTATGCTTTGCTTTGTCATAACCGCGAGAGAGGAGGTCTACCTGCAGGATATGCTGGCCACAAATCTCTATGTGGAGGAAAGACCAACGCAGGATGTCCGCAGCTTTGAGGTCTGGAGAATTGAGAATGCCTGTTACAACGGTCTGTCTCCGTTCCATATGGAGCTGGATGAGCGCGCCTGCTTTGCGCCGATCCTGGAGGGGGACACCGAGGAGCGCAGTTGGACTGCTACTGTAGATTACCCGGAGGTTGCCACGGTCTACAATGACTGCGGTTATATCTGCGTTGAGCCACATGCTGTCGGGCAGGTGAACATCAAGGTGCAGATTGAGGATCGTGAGGCATGGATTTCGCTATGGGTGGGCAAGCTGGAAAACTTCTCTATTTCGTGCGGACAGCAGGTTTTGTGTGTGGGAATGACGGATGTAATTACGGTGAGCCAAACGCCGGCGGAGCTGCCGGTCTACTATGAGTGGGACTCATCTTATCCGGAAATTGCCTCGGTACGAGACGGCGTGGTGACAGCGCACACGCCCGGCAGCACGGTCGTCGCGGTCACTGCCTTTGGAATCACCCACAGCGAGACCTATACGGTGCGCTATCATGCGCTCCCGGAGGATACGCCGGTCAGCACCCGCACTGCCACCCAGCCAGCCTGCGCGATAGGCCATTGCAGCCTGTGCGGGGAGAACGATTGCGTCAATGTGTATCAGCCCGCCATTTTTCGGGATGCACAGGCGGACGCCTGGTATGCACCCTATGTGGACGATGTGTATGCGCAGGGCCTTATGCAAGGGGTAAGCGAGCAAGCCTTTGCACCGCAAAATCCCATGACCCGTGCCATGGTGGCTACGGTGCTCTATCGAGTGGCCGGGGAGCCGGAGGCGCAGGGCGAAGCTCCATTTTCCGATGTGGGGAAGGAAACCTGGTATACCGACGCCGTCACCTGGGCAGCCTCGGAGGGAATCGTCACCGGCTATCCGGACGGCAGCTTTCATCCGGAAAAGCAGATCACCCGGGAGCAGTTTGCTGCGATTGTCTTCCGCTATGCGAAGGCCGAGCCTATAGGCGCGGCGCTTACCGATTTTCCGGATGAAGACCAGATTGCCGACTATGCGGCAGAGGCGTTTCGATGGGCGGTAGGAGAAGGGCTCATCAACGGCGTAGCCACCGAAGGCGTCAGCTATCTCAGACCAAAAAATGACATGACTCGCGCACAGTTTTCCGCAATTATTTCCAGGTATCTGACAAAAAGTGAAGAATAGGGAGGAAAATATATGCAATATGTGAAGCGTGTCCTTTCGGTATGCTTGGCTTTGGTACTGCTTGTGGCACTGGCGCCGGTTGGCTTTGCAGATTCGGAGCCTCTGGCCACGGTGCAGTTTCTTACCGATGCGACGTTGGACTGTGAATTTGTGACGTTTACAAATGATAGCTTCGGCACTATGGAGAAAAATGGCACGGTTACACCGATCTCACCCTTCGGGGAAGCCCTGGCAATGCCGATTCGCCCCAGTAGATATATCAATGATAGGATATGCGCGTGCCATAATGGAACATACTATGCGCTTTTCTCCCTTTACGGCACACAGCTCACCGACTACTGCTATTCAGACATCCAAGAAATTGAGGGCTATATCTGCATGAAGCGGGGAGAGGATTCGGCGGACTTCTTCAATATGGATGGGAAGAAAATGCCGGTGCCGACTCTGCCGGAGGGATATAAGTTTGGCTATTTTCTGACGGACGAGGTGATTGCAGCCGAATGGCTCGGCTCGACCACCGATCTTACATGGAAAAAATATGGGTTATTTTCGATCGATGGGAGGCAGCTCAGTCAGAGCAGCTATGTCGATCTTAGCCGTCTTACGGATCGGCTTTTTGTAACACGACTCTCGCCTTATTCTAATAGCTGGTATGTTTTAAACGATCGAGGAGAGCTGCTAACACCGAATGCGGTGGATGCTGTTGCGGCCGGTTTTGGGGACGGGGATTTCATTGCAATCACCAATAAGAAGCTCACGTCGGAAATGGATGCGAATGAGAGCACCTATACCTACTGCGATGCCGATGGCCATCCAGTCTGGAGCTGCAAGGGCCAATATATGCGCACCTTCTTTAACCGCTATTTTGCCGCAATTAACCCGGAAGCGAAAACTGCCGTGCTGATGGATGAAAACGGCGCGGTTGAACTGCCGGAATGGGCCATGGAACTTGGTGACGAGCACTTCAGCGTAGGCCATGGCGACACAAGTCCTGCCTACCTTCCGCTGGGCGCTCCGGAGACGCCGCTGTTTTTTGTCCGCACGATAAACGATTACTATACGATTTACAACAGTGATTGCCAGGTGGTCATCCCTGCGTCAAGATGTGAATACCTGACGATTGCGGCGCAGCACGTTTTGGTGATCAAGCCCGAGGGTACGAACATTCTTTATAATGAGAAGGGTGAGGTTATGGCGACCCTTCCGGCTGGCCAATATGAGCTGCTTGCCAATGGGATGCTAGTCGGTACGCAGGGTGGCAGCTCGGATCGCTATGCCGTCTTCAATCTGCAAGGGGAGCAGGTGACGGACTACCTGTATGATACCTATTACGAGGGCAATGCCTACGGCCTGATCAATGTCAAACGCGACGGTAAGTGGTATCTGATCAACGTGGCAGGCGAGGAACAGAATAAGGTAGGTTTTGATCGGCCAGTTCGATTCGGTAGTAGTGATATGTATGATATTATGAGTCATTTTGGCGGCTACCGTATTGGCGGGAAGTACGGTATCATTCGTTATGTGGAGCCTGGAGAAGGACCTTTTGCGGATGTACATACGAACGACTGGTTCTACAGTGCAGTGGATTACTGCTATGAAAATGGGCTCATGACGGGCGTCGGTGTTGGCCGCTTTCGCCCTGAGGGTGTGACCACGCGGGCCATGGTGGCGACGGTGCTCTACCGAATTGCAGGGCAGCCGGAGACAGACGGCGAACCTCCCTTCTCCGATGTGAAGGAAGGGGCCTGGTATGCCGACGCTACCATCTGGGCGTTCTCGGAGGGAATCATCAACGGCTATCCGGATGGTACCTTCCGTCCCGACGCACCCATCACCCGGGAGCAGTTTGCGGCCCTTCTCTATCGCTACACGAAAGCCGAACCGGTGGATGTGTCCCTTGATCGTTTCCCGGATCGCGCCAAGGTTTCTGCCTATGCATATGATGCCATGGGCTGGGCAGTGGGCGAGGGCCTCATCAACGGTGTGGCCTCTGATGGCGTCAGCTATCTCAAGCCCCAGAACGGTACTACCAGAGCCCAGCTTGCGACCATCCTGATGCGCTTTCTTGAATCAATGCACGAGGAAGCGTAATTGCTTGCGCCCTGCATCCGAAGCTGAGGATGCAGGGCGTTTTTATTTTTCTTCCTGGGCAAAGGCATCCCGGAGCTTTTCCAGTGCCCGCTTTTCAATGCGCGATACTTCCCACCGCGGCTATTGTAAACGGTCTGGATCCTGGCAGCGGAGCTTGATAAAGAGCTGTTTATCCTCTGTTAGTTCAATTCGCTCGATCAGATTGACCAGCAGTGCCCGGCTTGTGAAGGCGGTATCCAGAAAATTTTCGACCAGCGTTTTTGCACTGCTGGGTTGCACCGCAGGCGTTTGCAGGGCTTCGCGTTTTTTCTCCAATTGGCCCTCCTCCTGCTTGACGCGCGCATAGATGCGGGAAAAATCCTCCTCTGCCAAAACTCCCCGCAAGCGATCTAAGTAAAGCTGATCCAGATTTGCATGAAGGCTTTCCTGCTTTTTATTCAATGCCTGTAGCTTAGTCGCTACAGTTTCCCCATCTTTTGCCTGGGCAAGGATTTTTTCCGCAAGTGCGCAAAGAGCATCCGAATGGAGCTGCTTCTGACAGATTTCTCTGACCTTTGCGTACACGGCATTTGTGATCGTCTGCTCCTTGATGCTGTGGCAGGTGCAGACGCCGGCCTTGGTAAAGCGCTGGTAGGTGCGGCAGACAAAGTACAGCACGTCTTCCCCATTTGCATTCGGACGGTTGAGTACCGCCAGGGGATAGCCGCACTCATGGCAGAAAATCAGCCCCTTCAGCGGAAAGTCGTAGGTTCTGCTGCGGGTGTGGCGGCGGCTCTCAATTAGCTTGCCCACCGCCGAGAAGGTTTCCCGGCTGACCAGCGGCTCATGGGTGCCCTCCACTACAACCCAATTTTCCCTTGCCTGCTTCTGACACTTCCTGGACTTATAGCTGACCTTTATCTGCCGACCCTGTACCATGTTTCCAATGTAGGTCTCATTTTGGAGCAGCTCTGAAATGCGCTCGCTCGACCACAGCCCGGCATAGGGGCCGGGACGCCCCTGCGTTCGCCCCGCGTAGACCGAGGGGGTGGGAACCTTCTCTTCATTGAGCTGGGCCGCAATTTGTCGGCAGCTCAGCCCATCGAGCGCTAAGGCGAAAATTCGGCGGACAGTGGGCGCAGCATCCTCATCGGGCACAATCTGATTCTTCTGGGTGGGATGCATTTGGTAGCCATAGACCGGCTTGCCACCGATGAATTGTCCCTTGCGCTGCTTATCCCGCTTGACGGACTTGATTTTTTTTGAAATATCCTTGGCGTACATGTCGTTCATGATTGCCCGGAACGGGGTAATGTCATTGGCAGAGGATTCTACGCCGGTGTCAATGCCGTCCAGCAGGGAGATGTAACGCACCCGGTGCTCGGGAAAAAACCGCTCCAGATAGTGGCCAGTCAGAATGTAGTCCCGGCCCAAACGGCTGAGATCCTTGGTAATGACCATGTTGACCTTTTTTTGGGCAATGTCAGCCAGCATCCGCTGAAAATTTGGCCGATCAAAATTGGTGCCGCTCCACCCGTCATCGATATAGGTATCATAGATCGAAAGGCCGTGCCGCTTTGCGAAGTCATCCAGCAGGGATTGCTGATTGGTTACGCTCTGAGAGGGGCCTTCCCGGGCATCCTCCTTCGACAGGCGGATGTACAGCGCTGCCTGATACCTTCCGGGTTCGCTTATGTCCTGGTACATAGGGTATCATCTGGCGGCTTAAGGTCGAGGGTGCGATGAAGATAGGCGCAAAAGGCTTCTATCAAAATATCCTGGATGGAGCCTTCCTGCGAATAGAGAAGAGTAATGGTAATCGGACATTTGTTCAAACGATGCACCTCCTTGCGCAATTCTATGCCTGTGGGACGATAAATTTGCTTGAAAGAAAGACAGCGCTAGGAAGTGACTGCAAATGCTGTAAAAAAATTATAAATATGTTTTGAATTCTTTCAAGATTTAAAAATAAATATATGAATAAAAATAGAATATATCTAACTTTTGGTTTTGGAATTTTGAATTTTTTATAAAAATAATAAAAATTCATTATATATTTAAAAAATAAGAAGATAGACAAAAATCAATGAATAGTTGGATTTTTTGCAGGATAACCAAAATTCTGGAAAGGAATTATACACTTTTCACATAGCGATATAAAAAATTTTGGATAGATTTGTGGATTGTAATTGACATTTCATTTGAACCAAAGTATAATTACCATTGTATAGGTCGTTTCTTGGATTTATAAATGCCTGTACGCTTGGGAAGATATTTAATCCCTGAGGGATTAGATATATTAAATATTAAAAGGAGGAAAACAGAATGAAAAAACTCATTGCGCTGCTGCTTGCTCTCGTCATGGTCTTCGCCATGGTCGCTTGCAACAAGCCCGCCGAACCCGCACCCGCACCCGACGAACCCGCCCCCGTTGAACCCACACCCGCACCGGAGCCCACCCCAGAGCCCGAACCCGACGAAGAGGTTGTCCCCACTGAGATCGAGTACTGGACCTTCCAGGAAATCCATGTGGAATTCTATGAAGAAATGGCCAAGAAGTGGAACGAAGCGAATCCCGATCGTCCCATCACTCTGACTCCTGTGGTGTATCCCTTCGATGAAATGCATGAAAAACTCACGATGGCCCTTCAGACCGGTGTTGGCGCTCCCGACCTGGTTGACATCGAAATTGGTAAGTATGCCAACTTCCTCAAGGGCGACATCCAGCTCCTCCCCCTGAACGACATTGTTGAGCCCGAGCTGAACAACATCGTGAAGGCCAGAGTGGACATCTACTCCAAGGACGGCAACTACTACGGCATCTGCTTCCATGTCGGTGCTGCTATCATCTACTACAATGCTGAGCTGTGCGAGCAGGCTGGCATTGACTGGGCCAACATTGGCACTTGGGATGAGTACTATGAGGCTGGTAAGACCTTCAAGACTGCCTTCCCCGACAAGTACTGGAACTCCGTGGAAGAGACCGATATTTGGCATATGTGGCCGCAGCTTGCTGAGCTGGGCGGCGACATGACCACCGCTGACGACAAGATCTCCATCGACACGCCCGAGATGGCCAAGGTTCTGGAATACAACCGCAAGATGGTTGACGAAGGCATCGCCGTCGTGGCTCCCGGTACCTATCACCATGCAGAAGAGTTCTATGCTATGATGGGCGAAGGCGACATTGCCTCCATCGTGATGCCCTTCTGGTACCTCGACCGCTTCACCAACTACATGCCCGACCTGTCCCAGAAGATCGTTACCGCTCCGCTGCCCGTTTGGGAAGCTGGCCAGAAGCGCTCTGTTGGCCAGGGTGGTACCGGCACTTCTGTGACCAACCAGGCAGACGATCCCGAGCTCACCAAGGAATTCCTGGCATACTGCAAGCTGTCCCTCGAAGGCGGCAAGCTGGCTTGGACGATGCTCGGCTTTGACCCGATCCGTACCGAGGTTTGGTCCATGGAAGAGGTCACCCATGCGCCCAACAAGTTCACCGAATACTACATCAACAACCCCTTCGATACTCTTCTTGAGATCAAGGACGAGATCGTTGCGATTAACAATGGCGCGAGCCTGCCCACCGCTCTTGATGCGATGAAGGCTAATGTCCTGCATCGTGCCTACACCGAGGAAGGTGTGGACATTCCTGCCATGCTGGCAGAAGAGCAGGCCAATGCGGAAGCACAGCTTGACATTGGCTAAGATCTTCCGGATCCATCAGCCATAGCATAGTAGCCTAATCAGGGGGGAAGGAAAGCTACCTGATCACAGCGCTTTCTTTCCCCTTTCTGCCCTCTTCGCTACAGAAAGCCAAGAGACAAGGAGAATGACATTCATGAAAAGACTGAAGTCCCTGCCGTATTCGCAAAAGGTGGCGCCCTATGTGTTTGTTGCGCCTTTTATTATCGTATTTCTGCTTTTCTTCCTCTATCCGGCAATTTCCACAGTGATTATGAGCTTCCAGAAGGTTTTGCCCGGTCAGACGGAGTTTGTCGGCCTGACAAACTTTAGGAACCTTTGGAAGGCCAGCGATTTTCGCCATGCTGTGTCCAACAGTGCGATTTATACGGTTCTTACCTGCGCAATCCTGATCCCTGTGCCGATGCTGTTGGCATCGTTCCTCAATTCCAAGAAAATGATGGCCAAGGGCTTTTTCCGTGGCGTTTTCTTCCTGCCGGCCCTGGTGTCTATTGTGGTCGGCGGCCTTACCTTTCGACTGATCTTCGGTGAAAGACCCACGGCTTTGGTCAACAGCTTCCTTGGCCTATTCCACGTGGCCCCCATTAAGTGGCTGGGTGGCCCGGCTACCTGGACCACGTTCTTTGCTTTGGTTATACTGTGCTGCTGGCGCTGGATGGGCGTGAATATCATGTACTATCTGTCTGCGCTTCAGAGCATTTCCGATGATCTATATGAATCTGCCGACATCGACGGCGCGAACGCCTGGCAAAAGTTCCGGCATATCACGGTGCCGCTGCTGAAGCCGACGACGATCTATGTGCTGACCATCAGTATCTATGGCGGCTTGGCCATGTTCCTGGAGAGCTATATGCTCTTCGGTGGCAACAATTCTCCCGGCGGCAAGGGGTTGACCATTGTTGGCTTCCTCTATCGTATGGGTTGGTCGAAGAATAACATCGGCTTTGCCTGCGCAGTCGGCCTTTCGCTGCTTGTCGTTACGATGATCATTAACCTGATTCAGTTGACCCTGACGGGATTCTTTAAGAAGGAGTCGTGACAGAAATGAAAAATACACTTCGCAAAAAGCCAAAGTATACTGTTACCTCCTTCCTCCTTCTGCTGCTGTTCATCGTGCTGGCAGCGCTGACCCTGCTCCCCTTCATTAGCATTACCTTGGCGTCCCTGCGTCCGAGCCGCGAGCTTATGCGACAGGGCCTGGGCTTGAACCTCGATTTCTCGATTATGACGTTGGATAACTATCATTCTTTGTTCTTTAGTGACTCCGACTACTTTATCTGGTTCCTGAACAGCCTGAAGATCACGGTTGTACAGACGGTGCTGACCCTGCTCGTCAGCGCGTTCGTGGCCTACGGCTTTGCCATGTACAATTTCCGCGGCAAGAACCTGCTGTTTACCTGCGTGCTTCTGGTCATGATGACCCCCATGGAGATCATCATGCTCCCGCTTTACCAGCTGGTGATCAAAATGGGTATGATTGACACGATGTGGGGCATCATTCTGCCGGGCATCGCAGGACCGCTGCCGATCTTCTTCTTCCGTCAATACCTGAGCGGCCTTCCCAAGGACTTCCTGGACGCTGCCCGCGTGGACGGTTGTACCGAGTATGGCATTTTCTTCCGCATTATATTCCCGCTGATGAAGCCGTCCTTTGCCGCTATGGGCATTTTCGTCGGCATGAATAGCTGGAATAACTTCCTGTGGCCGATGATCGTTCTGCGCTCCAGCGACAAGCTGACCCTTCCCATCGGCCTGAACGCCCTGATCTCGCCCTACAAGAACAACTACGATATCCTGATTGCGGGCGCGGTGTTCTCGGTGATCCCAATCGTGATTCTGTTCCTGATCTTCCAGAAGCAGTTCATCGCGGGCATGACCGCAGGCGGCGTAAAGGGATAAAGCTACAATTAAAACACCTTGCTTTTCTAGGATTGAACCGAGAAAAGCAAGGTGTTTTTTGCTTTTGGAATAAAAAAGGGCGCACCACCATTTTTGCAGTGCGCCCAAAGGCTATGTATCAGAAAAGATTGGTTTCAGTCTCTTTATCAAACAGATGGATCAGCTCCGGACGGAAGGTAAAGTTGACGCTGGCATGGTTGCTGATGCTGCTAAGGTCAATATCTGTGGTCTGCACCACAGCAACGACATCGGTGCCATTGGCGTTTAGGTGCAGATGGAGCTCGCTGCCCATCATCTCAGACACGTCGATCTTGGCAGGAATGCCATCCTTGCCGATGGAAATATGAACGGGGCGGACGCCAACGATCACATCCTTCTCTTCCACGCCTTTTTTGCGAAGAATTTCCTGACGGTCGGCCGGAAGCTCAAATTTTTTACCCATGACATTGACATAGTATTTTCCGTTTTCCTTCACCAAACGGCTGGAATTGAAGAAGTTCATCTGGGGCGAGCCAATGAAGCCTGCAACAAAGAGGTTAGCCGGATGGGTGAATACCTCCTGGGGGGTGCCGATCTGCTGAATAAAGCCGTCACGCATAATTACAATGCGGTCGCCGAGAGTCATAGCTTCCGTCTGGTCGTGGGTGACGTAGATGAAGGTGGTATCGACCTTTTCGCGGAGCTTGATGATTTCCGCACGCATCTGGTTGCGCAGCTTGGCGTCCAGGTTGGACAGGGGTTCGTCCATCAGGAAGACCTTGGGGTTACGAACAATGGCGCGGCCAATAGCCACACGCTGCCGCTGACCGCCGGAAAGGGCCTTGGGTTTCCGGTCGAGGTACTGGGTGATGTCGAGGATTTCGGCAGCCTCCATCACGCGGGCTTGAATCTCGTCCTTAGGCACATGCTTGAGCTTGAGAGAGAAGGCCATGTTGTCGAACACGCTCATGTGGGGATAGAGCGCATAGTTCTGGAAGACCATGGCAATATCGCGGTTTTTGGGGGCGACATCGTTGACCAGCTCGCCATCGATGTAGAGCTCACCCTCGGAGATATCCTCCAGGCCTGCCACCATGCGCAGGGTGGTAGACTTGCCGCAGCCGGAAGGACCAACCAGGACGATAAATTCCTTGTCCGCAATATCAAGGTTGAAGGACTGCACTGCCACGACGCCCTGCTCTGTGATCTGCAGGTTGACCTTTTTCTCCTCGCCGGAGTCGGACTTTTTCTTTTTCTTGGTTTCGAAGTTGGGATAGATTTTCTTAATGTTTTTGAATATAACCTCAGCCATATGAACGACTTTAGTGCGCGTGCCTCCGCAATCGTGCACCTCCTGACGAAAAATTGTCAGCTTACAGCAGGTCTCCACACTGCTGCACCGCAAGTCAAGCGGAAAAGTTGCTCCTCCTTTTTAGGACGTTAGGGCTATAGAAGGTGGAGTAGACCCAACAGACCATGATGAATAAATTGTATCATATCTTTTTCGACAATACAAGGAATATTGTCAAAAAATTATTTTATTTCGTATTTTATGCATGGATGTCCTGCCGCTTACAATAGAGTCGGCGCGATACATAGGAGCGACTGATGCCACATCGGGAAGCGATCTCCCGTTGAGGCAGGGGAGCGGTACCGCCCAAGCCATAGTGTAGGGTAAGTACCAGGCGTTCACGTTCGGTGAGGCGTTCTTGCAAATAGCGGAACAATTGCGCATACTGCTCCTGACAGCTTAAATCCTCCAGCAGGTCGGTGTCGTCGCACAGCACATCCATGAAGGAGAGAGCGCTGTTGTCCCGGCTGGTGTCGATATCGTCTGAGAGGGAAACATCCTGGGCACTTTTGCGCTGGCTGCGAAAGTACATGAGGATTTCGTTTTCCACGCATCGAGCCGCGTAGGTGGCAAGCCTGGCACCCTTTGAGGCGTCAAAGGTGGAGATGCCCTTGATGAGGCCAATGGTGCCGATGGAGATCAGATCCTCCTGATCAGCCCCCTGGGCATAGTATTTTTTCATAATATGGGCGACCAGGCGCAGATTTCGTTCAATGAGAACATTCCGCGCCTCCAGATCACCCTGGGCGGCAAGCTGAAGATAATGCTGCTCCTGGGCAGCGGAAAGGGGTTTTGGAAACGAGCCGCTGTTTCCCAGCCGCAGGGAATACATGAGGGCACTAAACAGCAACCAGAGCGTTTCGGAAACCATGGCAACACCTCCAATACAACCTTATTCGACACAGCTTGTACCTATGTCCTTAAAATGTTGCACTCCATTTGCGTAAGGGATATGGGTTCTTCATTCCTGTAAGGTGGTTTACAGCAGTATCTTTGTTATTGAGTGCACGAGATGTACCAAGACAATTGCCTGCTCACATTGTATGCGGCTTTCTTTAGTGAATTTATTATAAGGATAACCCGGACAAAAGGTCTGCCAATTTATGCAATTGCAGCCTTCATAGTAGAAATATGACTGAAAACAGAATTTTTATGTCTGCGTTGTAAAAAAGAAACGCCTGCATTTCCCGGATTTTCAAGGAAGTGCAGGCAAAGAATTAATTGCAGTCAGAAGGTGGCAACCTCTTGGAGGGGGGCTTCGGCGGGCTCTACTGAAAGGGCAGTGAGAATTGGGCCTGTGCCGTGGTAGAGGGCGTGGTATTTTACGCTTACGGTGGCCGTCACCATGACCCAATTTCGGGTCTTGAGGGAATTTGCAGCATCGAATTTACAGGGAAGACCCATAAACTGAATGTCCGCTTCGCAACAGGTCATGACAAACCGGCCAGGAGCGAATATGCCGTCCCGGTCGCGGCGCAGCTTTGCTACCTGACCTTTGAACCGAACCGTCTTCCCACTGTATTTCTTCGGCTCCTCGGAGATGTCTCGATACCATAGGGCATAATCATCATCCTCAATTTCGATCACCTTGGCGTTCAGATCAAAGGGGAGCGGATCCTCAATTTCGTCGAAGGTGGTGGAGCCGTCAGTAAAGTCGTAAACAATGTCGATGCGCCGATTGATTGCCCGGGCCAGCTTGTGCAGGGGCATCACATCGTCCCCTTTTTTAACCCGGTTGAATACCACCATCTCCGCGCCAGAGAGCTTGTCCACTACGAGCTGACGCATGTTTGCGTTGTAGGAGAGGATTGTTCTGCTATCGGCAAACATGACCTCCTGGGCAATCTGCCAGTCTGTGGGCATTTTGTTGTAGAAATCCGCGATAGGCTGCATTCCGTTCAGCTCTATCACAATTCGCTGGGCATGGTGTTTTTTTTGAAGGTCGGAAAGCATCTGAGTTGTCACGGCCTGTTGATCGATCGGCACAAAATAGACGCATTTGTGGGGATAGGTGGCCGCATCATATTCCTCTTCCCCCTCCTCGCACACCAAAAGCAGGGTTCGCTCGCCAGAATTGAAGCGTTCATCCTCCAAGGTCTGCTGGATGAACAGCGTTTTCCCCGACTCCAGAAAGCCGGTAAACGCATAGACGGGAATCGGCATAGCGACCTCCTTATAGGCCGAAGAGCTGGTGCAGGGCATCCTCGTGGAGCTTTGCACCGATCACACAGAGGCGGCCGGTTACGGCGGCGCTGCCCTCACGGACATTGATCTCGCCAGGCACATGATCAAAGTGGAGCCAGCTTCCATCCTGGGCTGCTACAATGCCCTTAGCCCGAAGGACGGTGCCATAGACTTCGTCCGCGTCCAGCGCGTGCAGCGCTTGCTCAATTTGCGACTTAGTGAACTTCTTCGCAGTCTCTACACCCCAGCTTGTGAAGACTTCATCCGCATCGTGATCATGGTGATGATGCGCATGGTCGTGATGGTGTTCGTGTGCATGGCCGTGATGTTCGTGTTCGTGCGTATGGTCATGATGCTCATGCTCATGATGCTCATGCTCATGTGCGTGGTCATGATGTTCCTCTTCGTGCGTGTGGTGGCAGGGTTCATCGTGGCCGTGGTGATGGTGGCAGCAGGGGCATTCCTCATCGTCCTCATCGTGGTGGTGATGGGTTTCCGCCTCCAGAGCGGCCAGCTCTTGGGCCAGGGTTTGGGTCTGGGCCATGGCAGAAAGGAGCTGCGCGCCGGTGAGCTGATCCCAGGGGGTGGTGACGATGGTGGCCTTGGGATTATGGGAGCGTAACAGGGCGACGGCCTCCTCCAGCTTTGCCTGGGGGACGGCATCGGTGCGGCTCAGAACGAGGCAGGAGGCGGTTTCTACCTGATTGTTGTAAAATTCGCCGAAGTTCTTCATATAAAGCTTTACCTTATTGGCGTCAGCAACCGTGGTGAAGCTGCCAAGGCGCACGTCTTCAGCTTCGACCTGGCGGGCGGCGGCAATGACATCGGAGAGCTTGCCGACGCCGGTGGGCTCGATGAGAATGCGGTCGGGATGGAATTCGGAGATCAGCCTGCGAAGGGCCTGCCCGAAATCACCCACCAGCGAGCAGCAGATGCAGCCGGAGTTCATCTCTGTGATTTCAATGCCGGCGTCCTGAAGGAAGCTGCCATCAATGCCAATTTCGCCAAACTCATTTTCAATCAGCGCCAATTTTTCGCCGACATGCGCTTCGTGAATCATTTTTTTGATCAGGGTTGTTTTGCCCGCGCCAAGAAAACCGGAATAAATATCAATTACAGTCAATTAAAAACACCTTCTAATCAAAATTTCTATTTATTATACCATATATTCGTAACAATCGCAACAAAAAATCTCAAGGAAGAGAAAAGAAGCGGAGAAAGAGAAAAATGTCTTGACAAGATTAGCCACCTGTGGTAGAATTTTAGGGCTGATAAGGCATCGGCGATCTGCGGGTGTAGTATAACGGCTAGTACAACAGCCTTCCAAGCTGTGGGCGTGGGTTCGATTCCCATCACTCGCTCCATGAAAGCAGAGTTGGTATGCCCTCTGTTTTCCACTGCATACGCCAGTAGCTCAGTTGGATAGAGCAACTGCCTTCTAAGCAGTAGGTCGGGGGTTCGAATCCCTCCTGGCGTGCCAATCCCCTCTGGGGCGCGTGCCGGGCGAACACGGCGGAGGAAATTGCGATATGGTGGGTGTGGCGCAGTTGGTTAGCGCGTCAGATTGTGGCTCTGAAGGTCGAGGGTTCGAATCCCTTCACCCACCCCAGTCCAATTTCTTTTTTTCTGTTCAGGATTCTTCCCTTCCTTTACCACATGGGGATGTCGCCAAGCGGTAAGGCACAGGACTTTGACTCCTGTATGCGTAGGTTCGAATCCTGCCATCCCTGCCACATGACCCGCTAGCTCAGTAGGTAGAGCAACTGCCTTTTAAGCAGTGGGTCTGGAGTTCGAATCTCCAGCG
>JAZLFG010000015.1:0-2560 GCA_045615685.1 Faecousia sp. | reverse complement strand
GTCATTTTTACGTAAACCTCCGGTTTGAATTTTAATAAAAGACAAGCGTTTCTTTTAAAATTCAAACTGAAATGTTTGATATTTCAACCTTAATTTGGGGTCAATCGACTTTTTCAGTGGTTATGAACCGTCCCCTGTGTTACTGTGTTACCGTGGAACCTACAGAATTTTTTTCAGCTCTGCGAGGGTATAGATCGTATAATCCGGCTGAATCTCCGGGCGGGCGGGTTTTCCCCGGTAGTTGAACCAGCAGGTGGCAATGCCCGCGTTTTTGCCGCCCTGAATGTCCGAGCTCAGGCTGTCGCCGACGATGATGGCCTCCTCTCGGCGGAAATTCGGAATGCGGGCAAAGCAATAGTCAAAATATGCCTTCTCTGGCTTGTGGTGGCCGGTGCGCTCGGAGATGAAAATCTGGTCGAAATAGGGCACAATCCCGGCGCTGGCCAGGCGCGTGTCCTGGGTGATGGCCACCCCGTTGGAGGCAATGAACAGATGGTACTTGGGCGCGAGATATGCGAGGATATCCTCCGCGCCCTCCACGAAGATGTGCCCCTCGCCCAAAAGACGCTGGTAGCAATCCTCAAAGGCATAGGGGTCAATGTCTGTGCCAAGCTCGGCAAACAGCCGCTTGAACCGATCCACCAGCACCTGCTCCCTTGTGGTCTCGCCCCGCTCAAGCCGCTCCCATTCGGACTGGTTGATGGCGCTGTAGCGGCGAATCAGCGCATCGGTGGGCGTTAAGCCAAAGCGCTGAAAGCAGCGGGTGATGGCCACCCGTTCGGTCTTGAGAAAATCGAGGATGGTGTCGTCGGTATCCAAAAATACAAATTTATACATTTTGCTCCCTCCGGTAAAGTGCATTGGCAATGGCAGCGAATTGCGTAAGCTCCAGCGTCTCGCAGCGAATCGAGGGACTGTGCCCGCAGGCGGTCAGCACCTCGGTGACCCCCGCCTCCCCCAGCCTGGGGAAGGCGGCGGCGAGGGCGTTGGCGGCCGTTTTTCTTCGCATGGCGAAGCCCGCCCGGACGGTGCGGAAGAACGCAGCCTCCGAGAAAAGCTCGCAAGGCGGCGACGGCCGTGTCACAAGCCGGACCACACTGGAAACCACCTTGGGCTGCGGCATAAAGCAGTGGGGCGGCACATCAAACAGCAGCGCCGGCTCGGCATAGTACTGGCAGAAGACCGAGAAGGCCCCATACTCCGCATGTCCTGCCGGGGCGCAGATGCGCTGAGCGACCTCTCGCTGCACCATGACGGTCACGCTGGAGAACAGGCGGGCTTCGAGAAGCTTGCTTAAAATGGGGGTAGTGATGTAATAGGGCAGATTCGCACAGGCAATGGGCCGCTGCCCTGGGAACTGCGAAGCGATCAGCTCGGAAAGCTCCAGCTTCAGCACATCCCCAAATACCAGAGATACATTGTCAAATTCTCCCAATGTTTGGGCCAAAACCGGCCTTAGCCTCTGATCGAGCTCCACTGCGCACACCTTTCCCGCGCGCAGGCACAGCTCCTTGGTCAGGCAGCCGATGCCGGGGCCGACCTCCAGCACACACGAGGCCGCATCCACGCCTGCTTCCTCCGCGATGCGGGCCGGCACCCAGGCCTGGGTCAGAAAATTTTGCCCCTTGGCCTTGGAAAAATGGAAGCCGTTGGGCTCCAGCAGGGCCTTGATCTGGCGGATGTCACATAAATCCATAGCCGTCTCCTCATTTGCAAATGCCGCCGAAAACGATCCCGTTTCCGGCGGCAAAATTTTTCATAATTATCCGGCGACCTCGGCCTTTGCTCGATCCGGAGTCTCAATCCGGCGAATGTCCGCACCCAGGGCGCGGAGCTTTTCGATAAAGCACTCGTAGCCCCGCTCGATATAGTGCGCGTCCTCCACGGTCGTCTCACCGTCGGCAGCCAGACCCGCAATGACCATTGCCGCTCCGGCCCGCAGGTCGCAGGCCTTGACGATGCAGCCGTGGAGCTGCTCGACGCCCTCCACCACCGCCATCTTGGTGTCCACCTGAATGGACGCGCCCATGCGATTGAGCTCGGCGCAGTAGCGGAAGCGGGTGTCATAGATCCCCTCGGAAATGATGCTGGTGCCCCGGGCCAACGCCATGCACACGCCCACCTGGGGCTGCATATCCGTGGGGAAGCCGGGATAGGGCATGGTCTTAACATTGGCGTGACGCAGGCGGCGCACCTTCTCCACGCGAATGGCATCGTCATACTCGGTGACGATGGCTCCCATCTCGCGCAGCTTGGCGCTGATGCAGTCCATGTGCTTGGGAATGACGTTCTGGATCAGCACATTGCCCCCTGCTGCGGCTACGGCAGCCATATACGTGCCGGCCTCAATCTGGTCTGGAATGATGGAATAGAACCCGCCGGAGAGGCTTCGCACGCCCCGCACCTTGATCACATCGGTGCCTGCACCGGAAATTTTTGCGCCCATGGCGTTGAGGAAGTTGGCAAGGTCAACAATATGGGGCTCCTTGGCCGCGTTCTCGATGATGGTGGTGCCATTGGCCAGCACGGCGCCGATCATGATATTCATCGTCGCGCCGAC
>JAZLFG010000014.1:0-2629 GCA_045615685.1 Faecousia sp. | reverse complement strand
TCTTCCCCCTGCGACTCTGTCATCCAAGTCTTAGCGGCATTTTTGGCAGTCTGAATCCGCAGGTGATATGAAACGTTATGTTTCCATATCACCTGCGGAGCTTCTTTTAGGGCTGGATTCCATTAGGGAGGGGGTAAGTTGGGATCAAGCGTGGACTGGGAAGGCGCCGGCTGCAAATAGGCCGATGCCTGGATCGCCTTTTGAGCCGCCTGCATGTTTGCCGAGGTGTAGTCGCTCTGAGGCTTCCACTGATTGTCATCGGAGGAGCCTCCGTATGTCCTGACTGGAGGCTGTTTTGAGGGAACGTTTCGCTCCGGCTCTGGCTGAGTGGCCTCTACCGGTTCCGGGATTGGCTCCGAAGACATGGAGGCGGCAGGTGCAGACGGTGCTTCCTCCGATGCCGGGTCCGATGTCGGGATAGACACAGGGGGTTCCGTCGACTTGGGCTCAGGCGACGGTTTGGGCATTGGTTCGTGCGCCGATACAACGGCCGAAGAAGCCGCCTGCGTCTTTACTGCCTGAGGAGCGGCGGATACTTGCCCAGTCAGGAAAATAGCGGCCAGGGCGATGGTCAGCAGGATGCAGAGGGGAATGCTCAGAGCTGCCTTTGCCTGATCCCGGGCCAGAGCACGGATCCGTGCCTCAGTGCTGGAGTGGGAGAAGCCCACCTGCAGGTAGCTGCTGAGTCGAGCTTCCTCTGCCAGCACCAGCGTTTTGGCATAGGGAATGCGCCTACCGCCCAGGCTTGCTACCGCCTTTGCGTCGCAGCGCATCTCCATATCCTGGGAGGCCAGATAGACCATCCCCCATACGAGGGGATTAAACCAGTGGATTGCGGCTGCTACGAGCAGTATCACCTTCCGCAGGACATCCCAATGCCGGATATGGGATAGCTCATGGGCCAGCACATGGTGAAGCTTCTGGCTGTCGTCCAGTGGGAAGTGTGCGGGCAGCAGGATGGTTGGATGTAGAATACCGTAGGTCAGGGGTGAGGGCAGGCCATCGAGCAGGCGCACCTGTACCCCCCTCGGAAGTGGCAGAGAAATCGGGCAGGGAAGGGCGGTGCGATAATGCCGCAGGCTTCGCAGATAGTTCCCGAGCACAAAGGTAAGGACAAGCACTGCCCCAGACAGCCAGACGATCGCAAGCCAATTCTCCTGGGGCTTCACAGCTTGTGCTGTGGCTGCCTGAAATACTGGCACGGCCTGCGCCGCCTGCCGGAAGGCAAACAGGTTATAAAAGCTGGTGGGAGCCGGAATGGACACCGGCACCAGCAGCCGAAGCACGACCAGCGCCCAGAGCACCAGCCAGACGCTTCGGTGCAGCCTTCGCTGCAAAATTGCTCTGAGTCCGGCAATCACCAGAATCATCAGAGCGCCGGAAAAGCTGAATTGAAGAAGCAGCTTCATTCTTGCGCCTCCAGCTCGCGCATGGCGTCGTAGACCCGTGCCAACTGCCCGATGGAGAGCTTCTTACTGCGCACGAGTGCTGCCACCAGGAGATCCGCCGAGCCATCGAAGCTGTTGTCGATCAGCGTCTGCGCCTCCTGCATGGAGACCTCCTGCTTGGAGACGATGGAATAGCAGTGGAATTTCGGGGCTTCCCTGCGCAGGTAGCCCTTGTCGATGCATATGGATATCATGGTATAGGTGGTGGTCTTGCTCCAGCCGATGTCTTGGCCGAGGTGGAGGGCGATATCCTTTGCGATGATGCCTTCGGCGCTCCATACGACCTCCATGACCTTCCGCTCTGCGTCTGACATTCTCATAGGGTGTCACTCCCTTTTTTTGATAGTAATATTGTAAACCTTTGGAAGAAAAAAGTCAAGATACCGTTCTAATATATTAGAAAACAATGCGTTTATGGACTGCATTCAAAAAATACCGCCGCCTGTAGGCCAGGCGGCGGTAGAAGAAGATTTAGTTACCGTTGATGGTGCGCTTGACGTAGGAGGTATGGAGGTATTCGTGTGCCTTGTGGCTGCCGGGTTTTTCGAAGAAGTCGGCGTAGAGCTTCTGGATGCCCGGATTCTCGTGGGACTTGCGCAGCGGCATAGCGGCATCCTGGTCGTACAGGGCCTTGGCGCGCAGGGCACGAATGTCGGTGAAGTTGCGCACGGAGGCGGGCTGCTGAATCTGGCCGCCGCCATTGACGCAGCCGCCGGGGCAGGCCATGATCTCGATGAAGTGGTAGTCGGCCTCGCCGTTTTCCACACGGGTCAGAAGATCGTGGGCGTTCTTCAGGCCGGAAGCGACTGCAACCTTGATGTCCATCCCGGCGACATTGTAGGTGGCTTCCTTAATGCCGGCGGTGCCGCGAACCTCGTGGAATTCCACGTTCTCCAGGGTCTTGCCGGTGAGGGTCTCCACAGCGGTACGAAGGGCAGCTTCCATAACGCCGCCGGTAGCGCCAAAGATGACAGCAGCGCCGGTGTCTTCGCCCAGAGGAGAGTCGTACTCTTCGTTGGGCAGGTCGAGGAAGCGGATGCCGCAGCGCTCGATCATGCGGCCGAGCTCACGGGTGGTGAGGGCGAAGTCCACATCGGGAAGACCGGCAGCAGCCTGGTTGTCACGGCCGATCTCGAACTTCTTCGCGGTGCAGGGCATGATGGAGACGGAGACAATGTTGG
>JAZLFG010000013.1:0-24138 GCA_045615685.1 Faecousia sp. | reverse complement strand
CCCCGTGGGGGGTGTGGGGTGGTTCGGCAAAAGTGCATAGTTTTTCTGCTTTTAATTTGTGCAAGTCCGCGTTTTGTTTGGGACTTGCTTGTTTATTTTACCAGAATTTTGACGAGGATGCAAGGATTTGCAGATATTTTTCCCAAGATTGGCCGGTCAAAGGGGTGCGAAGGTGGGGGAGGTTTCCTGCCGAGACAGGCGGGAAATGATTTTTTTGCATTTTTATCGTGAAACCGCCGAGATTTTGTGCTATACTGTCGCCATAGGGAACATTTTCCCAGGTGCGAGGCACCACAACATTCCATATTCGGAGGCGCTGACATGCTGACTCAATATCGCCTGACCCTGACCCCGGCACGCGGCTGCCAGCCGGCGGCGGAATGGGGCTTCTATCTCTACTCCGCACTGCTGGCAATGGCGCCGGAGGACTTTGGCGCTGCCGTCCATCAGGATCGCGTCACGCCGGTCAGCCAGTTCCTCCGCGAGGTGCAGGGGACGCTCCAATGGACGGTCAACCTGCTGGGTGCGCCCTCCCAGCAAGCGCTTGCGCCGGTGCTGCAAAACTGCAGGGAGCTCTACCTCCAGCGGGAGGCACTGCCGCTTCATGTGCACATCGACGCCGTCCAAACCATCGACAGCGTGGACGAGCTCTTCTCCCTCACGGCAGACGCCGATCGGCAGCAGCAGCTTCTCTTCTATACCCCGACAGCCTTTAAAAGTCAGGGGCGTTATGTAAACCTTCCATCCACCTGGCTGATTTTCCAAAGCCTTGTCCAAAAATGGAACGGCTGCCTCCCCGACTGCCCCATCGAGGACGAGGACGGCGAAGGGGTGCGCGCCCTGGCCGAGGGGCTCCACTGCACCCGGTTTTCCCTTCAAAGCCGTCCGTTCCACATCAAAAGCGGCACCATCCCGGGCTTCACCGGGTCGATGCGCCTGGAAAACAGCCTCTCCGGCTTCCACCGGTCGCTGGCCAACGCACTTTTGTATTTTGCAAGCTTCTCCGGCATCGGCATCAAAACCGCCCTCGGCATGGGCGGCATAGACTGCCAGATTGCAAGCCATTCCGCAAACCCTTAAAGGAGGTATGATCTATGGCTGAATTTGACATTAAAACTCTGATGAAATCCAAGCAGGACATCCTAACTGCCAATCTCAGTGTACTGCTTTCCCATCCTACCACCAAGGGAGAGCACTGCGAAGCCGCCTGGATCGATTTTTTCAGAAGCTTCCTGCCGAGCAAATACGCAGTGGATAAGGGCTTTGTATTCGATCACAACGGCAAAGTCAGCGAGCAGATCGACATCATCATCTACGATGCCCTCTATTCCCCCCTTGTCTTCGGCACAGAGTCCGGAGAGAAATTCGTCACCGCAGAGAGCGTTTACGCCATTTTCGAATGCAAGCAAGAAATCGACAAAGATAATTTGAAATACGCAAATAAGAAAATTAAATCTGTCACCTGTCTGGAACGAACCTCCAGAGGGATAATCGTCGCCGGCGAAGAGCGGGACCCACGAAGCTTGACACATATTCTCGGTGGCATCCTCGCCACGAGTTCTGCCATTGAATCAGAAACAATAAAAAAACATATGAAGGAATATCCCGCAATTGATCTTGGCTGTGCCAGTCAGGACTTGTCCTTCCACGTCGAGCGAACAGAAAACGAGGAACCCAAGCTTACCATTTCCTCTGGTGAAAATGTCATCCTCAATTTCTTCTTTCTCCTTCTCGATGAGCTCTACAAGCTTGGCACAACTCCCGCCATTGACATTCGAGAATATGCAAAGGCCGCCGATTCACCGTTTTTCAGCGAATCGGCGGAGCCTAAACCCTAGTACTTTTTGTGTATTGCTTGAAAAAATGCAGCGCTGTCTTCCGGCTTATTGCATATCCTCCGACAGGCGCTTGAGCAGCTCCTGCGCCGCCTCTTTCGTGGAGGCAACCGCGCTCAGATAGAATTTTACCTTTGGCTCTGTGCCGGAGGGACGCACGATCACGCGACCGGCCTCTCCCAGTCGGAACTCCAGCACATTAGAACGCGGCAGCGTAAGCTCTGATACCTTGCCGCTTGCAAGCTCCGTCACCGTCCGGGCCTGATAGTCCAGCACCTGCATTACCTGGCAGCCGCCAATCTCGCTGGGGCGATTCGTGCGCAAATTGTGCATCAGCAGTGCAGCCTTTTCCATCGCATCCGCGCCGGTCAACTCGCGGGAGATTACCTTCGCCATCGAGAAGCCGTATTTGCTGTACAGCGCGTCCATGGCATCGGCAAGATGCATTCCCTGCTTTTTATACCAGGCTGCCATTTCGCACACCAGCATGGCCGCCACAACCGCGTCCTTATCTCTCGCGTAGGTGCCCTTGAGATAGCCGCAGCTCTCTTCGAAGCCGAAGATGAAGCGGTCTTCCCTTCCCTGCGCCTCCTCTGCCAGAATTTCTCCGCCGATCCACTTGAAGCCGGTCAGCACGGTGCGTATCTGGCAGCCGTAGGTTTCGCAGATTTTATCCGCCAGCGAAGTGGTCACTATGCTGCGAACACAAAACGCCCCTTCCGGAAGGTTATCACAGCGCATTCTTAGAATATAGTCCAAAAGCAGGCAGCCAAGCTCATTGCCGGTGAGCTTTCTAACGCCCTCGCCCACCGGAATCGCTACCGCAATGCGATCACAATCCGGATCGGTGCCGAAGATCAAATCGCAGGGCTGCGTTCGGGCCAAACGGTAGCTCTCTTCGAGCGCTGCATCCGTCTCGGGATTGGGGTACTCGCAGGTCTTGAAGTCGCCATCGGGCTGCTCCTGACAGGCAACCACCTGGGTCTGCACCCCGATGCGGCGCAGAATTTCCCGCACAGGCTTATTGCCGGTGCCGCAAAGTGGCGTGTAGATGACGCGCAGCTCTGCCTCCGGCACCTCGGAAAGGCGCAGGCCCTCGCCCATCACCGCCGCATAATAGTCCTCCCAAAGCTTCTCCGGCAGGAGCTTAACCAGGCCCTTCTCCAGCCAATTTGCAAAGGACATCTCCGGCTCTGAGAGCATATCCACCGCCTGGATTCGCTCCATAACCACAGCAGCGGGCTCGTCTGTCAGCTGGCAGCCGTCGGGGCCATAGCACTTGACGCCATTATATTCGCCGGAATTATGAGAAGCGGAAATGACGATTCCGCAGCCGCACGCCATCCGCCGCACAGCATAGGAAAGCATGGGCGTCGGCGCCAGCTCGTGGAACAGCCAGGTCTCAATGCCGTTTTCCGCGAAGGCACAGGCGCACACCTCGGAAAATAGGCGAGAATTATGGCGAGAGTCGTAGGCAATGGCGCAGCGCTGGGGCAAATCCGTCCCCTTAAGCCAAGCCGCCATGCCCAGCGCCGCCCGGCGGACAGTGTAGACATTCAGCCGATTCGGCCCGGGACCCATGACGCCCCGCAGTCCAGCGGTACCAAACTCCAGTTCTGCGCCAAATGCCCCCCGAATGGCCTCTGCGTCATCCGCCATGGCATCCATTTGCTCGGAAAGAGACTGGGGCATTGTAGGAAATGCGCGCCATTTCTCCCATAAATTCAATTCATTCATTGCAATTCCTCCAGTGATTGATTGCTTCAAATATATGCTCTGTTAGATTCTTCACGTATCCAATGAAACATCACAGTAGTACTAAAAAACAGGCCAATTCCAAATGGATTGACCTGTTTTCAATTTTCGGTCAGATATCCTCAATGATTGGGGAAGAGGCTTTGGGCTGGGCGGTGGTGAGGCCGCGGAATTTTGCCCGGGAATCACGAATTTCACCCAGTGCGCCATTGATGGCTTCCTCTGTGCGGCGCAGGGCATCATCCACATAGGAATTGGTGACCTGCTTGAGCTCGCGCACCTTTGCCTGAGTGGAACGCATCAGCTCATCTGCCTGCTGCTGGGCAAGCTTATAGACCTCCTCCCGGGTGGCCATCTGCTGTGCCTCCTGCTGGGCCTGCTTGCGGATGGTCTCAGCCTCCCGGCGGGCATTGGTAATGACCTCACCGCGGGAATCCACAATGGTCTTCGCCTGCTTTAGTTCGCCGGGCAGGCTATTGCTGATCTCATCGAGCAGATCCAGCACCTTTTCCCGCTCAACAATGCACTTATCCGAAGACAGCGGCACCGCCCTGGCATCCTGAATGGTCTCATAGAGCACACTGATGAGATCTTCAATCCCGTTATGATTCATTTTATTTGCCTCCTTCATTCAACCGGTGGTTTTTATCTCTGACGTCCGGAATAATTTCTTCCGGAAGAAAATCCTTCAAATCCACATCGTATCTGGACAGCTCCCGAATCACTGAAGAGCTCATAAACATATACTGATGTTCAGCGGTAAGGAACATTGTGTCCAGCCCGGGGTTGAGCTTGCGGTTGATGAGTGCCATTTGGAACTCATTTTCAAAGTCGGTAGCAGCGCGCAAGCCCTTGATGACCACATGGGAATTCTTCCTGCGGGCATAGTCGGCAAGCAGCTCCTGAGAGGCGTCCACCTCCACGTTTGGCAAGTGGCGCGTCACCCGACGGATCATCTCTAACCGCTCCTCGCTTGTAAAGATCGGCTTTTTAGAGGCGTTGATCATCACGCAGACAATCAGCCTGTCAAAAATTTTGGATGCCCGTTCGATGATATTCAGGTGACCTTTGGTGATGGGGTCAAAGCTGCCAGGATATATGGCAATGTTCATATAAGCCTCACGGTGCGCAGGATTTTCGAAATCTGGTAATCAAAACCGTCCCATAACGGCGATCCTTTTGCGGAATCAGACCGGCGAACTCCCCCTCCAGGGGCTTATGTGCAGGCCGTTCCGTGATTATTATACCATCCTTCGCCAAAATGTCAATTTCTGATATGATTTTAAGTGCGTTTTCTAAAAATTTTTCTTGATACGGCGGATCGAGCAGAATGAGATCATATGGCTGGTGGATGGTTCGCAGGAAAGCTTCATAGTCCATACACCGCAATTCGGCATTCTCCTCCAGCTTTGTCATACGCAGATTCTCCCGTATCAGGGCAATGGCCTCCCGGCGGCAGTCTACAAAGGTCGCATATTTTGCACCCCGGCTCAAGGCCTCAATGCCCATTTGCCCGGTACCCGCAAAAAGATCCAGCACCCGCATCCCAGGCAATTCAAAATGCAAAGAGGAAAAAATGGCCTCCTTGACCCGCTCAATGGTGGGCCTGGTCTGCATTCCCTCGGGCGTCAGAAGATGGACGCCTCCAGCAACTCCGGCAATGACTCTCATGGTAGGTTCTCCCGTTTTTGATTAAAATACACATAAACGCTTTGGGCCACGTTCCTGGGCAACACGGTGCATAGCTCTTCCACCGTCGCCCCGGCAATCCGTGGGATGGTGTGAAATTCTTTCAGCAGGGCCTGCTTCCGCTTTTCGCCGATGCCCGGAATGTCATCCAGCTTTGAATACTTGAGGCGCCTGGAGCGCAGCTTCTTATGGTAGGTGATGGCAAAGCGGTGGGTCTCCTCCTGAATCTGACCAATCAGGGAAAACACCGCCTGCACGCCGGATATGCCAATCTCTCGTCCCTCCGGCGTGACCAGGGCACGGGTGCGATGGCGGCCATCCTTCACCATGCCAAAAATCGGGAGCACAATTCCAAGCTCACTCAGCTCCTGGCGGACGCTTTCAGCATGGGTGACACCGCCGTCAATCAATAAGACATCCGGCTTCTTCTCAAAGCCCTTGTCCCCTGCCTGATAGTGCACAAAGCGCCGACGAAGCACCTGGCGCATGGCGCCGTAGTCGTCCTGCCCGGCCATATTCTCCAGCTTAAAATGGCGGTATTGGCTCTTCTGAGGCTTCCCATCCTGAAAAACCGCCATAGAGGCCACCATGTCTGTCCCGGCAATGTTGGAAATATCGTAGGCCTCCAGCCGCCGGGGCAGCTCTGATAGCCCCAGCATATTCTGTAGCAGCCGCAGCCTCCCCAACTGCTTTTCCTCCCGGGAGGTCAATCGTTCCGCCTCCTCCCGTGCGTTTTTCATCGCCAGCTCCACCAGTCGGACGTTGTCGCCCCGCTGGGGCAGGCGCAGACTGACCTTTCTGCCAAGCTGCTCCAAAAGCAGCCGGGAGAACAGCTCGGCGTCCTCCATCTGCATGGGAAGGAGCACCGTCCCCGGCGCATATCTTCGAGACAGATAGTACTGCTTGATGAGGCTCGAAAGAGCCTCCTGCTCGCTATCCGAGGGCGCTACAATTTCATAGTCCTTGTCAATCAAATTGCCGCCCACATAGTGGAGCACAGAGAAGCAGGCGTGAGAGCCGGTTTGGAAATAGCCCACAGCGTCCGCATCCGTCTTCGACCGAGCTGTGACAAGCTGCTTTTGCCCCAGCGCCTCAATGGCCTGGAGCCGATCCCGAAGCTGTGCCGCCCGCTCAAATTCCAGGTTCTCAGAAGCCTCCTGCATTTGCTTGCGTAGGGTCTGCGCCAATTGCTGATAGTCCCCCCGAAGGGCCTGCAGCACCTGAGAAAATACGGCATTGTAGTCCTCCTGCGTCAGATTTGCCTGGCACCAGCCGTCGCAGTTGCCCATCTGGTAATTCAGGCATGGCCGATCCTTTCCCACATCCCGGGGAAACCGCTTGCTGCAGCCCGGGAGTCGATAGGTCAGCCGAAGCGTATCCAATAGATGCTGGGTCACATAGCGGCTGCCAAAGGGGCCAAAATAACTCGCTCCGTCCTCGGCTGCCTTATTGGCCAGCTCCATAGACGGATAAGCCTCCCGCAGGTCAATGCGTATAAAGGGATAACCCTTGTCATCCTTGAGCAGAATATTGTATTTCGGCATATGCCGCTTAATGAGGCTGCATTCAAGCACTAACGCCTCAAATTCCGACGCTGCTACAATGGTCTCGAAGGTGCAAATTTTAGAAACCATGACGCGGGTCTTAGGGGTATGGGCCGCCGTATCTTGAAAATATTGGCTGACCCGGTTGCGCAGCTTTTTCGCTTTTCCGACATATATAATCGTACCGGTTTCGTCCTGCATCAGATAAACCCCCGGCTCCAGGGGAAGCGAATGGGCTTTTTGCCGAAGCTCCTCAAAGGTCATCTTTATCCCTCCTGAAATAAAAACTGCCTCAAACGCAGCCAGGTAAGCAGCCGCGTTTGAGACATGTGGGATCCGTGTGTCAATCAAAAAATATCCTTCACCAGCATCTCACTCAGCGTCTTGACCGCAGTCTCTTCATCCGAGCCATCTGCCACCAAGGTGACATTTGTGCCGGTGGTCACACCCATGGACAGCACGCCAAGCAAGCTTTTGGCATTGATCCGGCGGTCATCCACTTCAATCCAGATACTGGAGCGGAACTCATTGGCCTTCTGAATGAAATATGTAGCCTGCTTGTTGTGCAGCCCGGATTCACACTTCACAATCGTCTGCATGGTATACATAAGAGATTCCTCCTCGTTGTCTTCATCGTGGTCTAATCATAGCAAATCTAAACGAAAAGTCAACTATTATCTGAAAAAATTCCTGCCATTTCGGTAATCTCGCCGCCAAAACAGCAGGAATTTTCAAATAATTTGGTTTATCCGCCGAAGAAATAGCGGAACCAGTCCTGTACGTCTCCGTCCGAAAACGGCATCCCGCCATAGGGGTTCGCGCCATAGGGATCATCGCCATAGTCCGGTGTGGTGGGTGTCTGGGACTCTGGCGTCTCGGTTGTCTCCTGAGACTGCTCTGCAATGGCGTCGTCGCTGGGGCGTTCATCCAGTGTGATTTCCATCGTCAACTGTGCGCCAGCGCGGAAAATGAGAACCTCTGTCTGATCGCCGGGATTGTAGGAGAACAGGGCGCGCTTGAGGGCACTGTAGGAGGGAGTCTCATGCTCACCCAACGACAAAATGATGTCGCCCTTTTGCAGGCCTGCTTTCTGGGCACAGCTTCCCTCTGCCACCGTGCTGACATACACACCCAGAGGCAACGAGTAGAGCTCCGCCGTATTGGCGTCCATTTCCATAGCAGTGATACCGAGGTAGGCTCGGCCGCTGACATAGCCCAGCTCCAGAAGATCATTCACAATACGCATCACATCGTTGATGGGCAGCGCGAAGCCGATGCCCTCGATGGTGGCGCCGGAGCTGGTGGAACCGGAATATTTTGCGGTGGTAATGCCGATGACATTTCCCTTCATATCGAACAGAGGACCGCCGGAGTTGCCGGAATTGATGGCCACATCGGTTTGCAGCATATTGATGGGGCTGCCATCGGTGTTAATTTCCCGATCCAAAGCGCTGATATAGCCTACCGTCATGCTCAAGGTCAGCTCGCCCAGAGGATTGCCGATGGCCGCCACCTGGTCGCCTACCCGCAGCAAATCGCTGTCACCAATAGAGGCAGTATCCAGGTTCTCTGCTTCCATTTTCAGCACTGCCACATCAAAATCGGAATCGTAGCCCACAACCTGCGCCGGATATTCCTCACCACTGTAGAGCGACACGCTTAGGGTCTGCGCTCCATCCACTACATGGTAGTTGGTGACTATATAACCGTCGGCACGCACAACAAATCCGCTGCCAGAGCTGGCAATGCTGGTAGTCTGGCCAAACACATTGGTCTTATCCGTGTCATTGATGATGCCCACCACTGACGAAACATTCTGCGCATAGACAGCCGTTGTGCTGATCGTCTGCTGGGCGTCATAGGCCTTTTGTAGGGGCGCTTTTTTCGCAGCCTCCTCCAGTGCCTCCACCCGCACTTCCAGGGCAGTATCCTTTTTCGGCTCCGGTAAGTGGATGCGTTTGACGGTCAAATAGCCCCCAAACAGGCCTCCCAGTAATGCACATATCAGGCACAGGACAATCGCGCCGAAAACGCCCAGACCTCGTCTTGCCTTTTTTTCCTTCTTTTTCTTCTTTTTTGGCGGTGCAGCTTGTTGGGCCGACACCGGTACGGCATAGTACATCGGCGTCTGAGAATCGGGCGGATTGCCGGCTTCCGGGGCTTGGTAAGAACCATATGCCGGCTCCGGCTCCGGCACAACCTCCGGTTCTGTTATTTCTCCCGGCTCCGGTTTGGTGTTCGCTTCTATCTCCAACGCAGCCACAGCTTCGACGCCCGGTTTCAAATCTTCTTCCGGCGCGATGCACTCTTGCCAAAGGGCATCAATTCTTTCCTGATCGTCCATCCGATCCCCTCCCTGAAAGAGAAATTCCTATCAAAGTCGTGATATTCCTAACTTCCCTATCATAGTGCCTTTCTCCTTTTTCGTCAACTTAAAAATTTTGCATTTTCTTCTTCCTTCTGTTGGCTATTGGCATTGCGCCTGAATTCTGCTATAATGACGAAAGAAATCAAAAACGGAGCGTAACTTATGTCTGAATTTTTACCCATCTGCCGGGCCGA
Source organism: Faecousia sp. (assembly GCA_045615685.1). Taxonomy (GTDB): domain Bacteria; phylum Bacillota; class Clostridia; order Oscillospirales; family Oscillospiraceae; genus SVMC01. Next base: position 14,753 of record JAZLFG010000013.1, on the reverse strand, counting down.
AATGGAAAAACGTGGCTGGACGCAATGTGATTTTGTCTATATCATCGGCGATGCTTACGTGGATCATCCCTCCTTCGGTCATGCGATCATCTCCCGGGTTTTGGAGGACGCCGGCTATCGGGTTGGCATTCTCTCCCAGCCCGATTGGAAGAATCCGGCCAGTGTGCGTGAATTTGGTCGTCCACGACTGGGCTTTTTAGTCACTGGTGGCAACATGGATTCCATGGTAAACCACTACACTGTCAATCATCACCGCCGCAAAACCGACGCCTATACCCCCGGTGGGAAGACCGGAAAGCGTCCGGATTATGCCGCCGTGGTCTACTCTAACCTCATCCGGCAGAGCTATCAGGACGTTCCCATCATCTTGGGCGGCATCGAAGCCAGCCTTCGGCGGCTGGCGCACTATGACTACTGGTCCGATCGGCTCAAGCGCTCCATCCTGCTCGACGCCCAGGCAGATCTCCTCCTCTACGGCATGGGAGAGCGGAGCATCGTGCAGGTGGCAGACGCACTGCAAAACGGCCTTTCCATCCGGGATATCTCCTTTATAGACGGCAGCGTATACCGCACCAAATCCCTGGAGGATGTGTATGAGTACCTGATGCTGCCGGGGTTTGAGGATATGCGGTCCAATCCCAAGCTCTATGCCAAAAGCTTTGGTGTCCAGTACCGCAACACCGATCCGATCCTTGCCAAGCGGCTGGTGGAGCCCTATCCCGGCGGTACCTATGTGGTGCAAAATCCGCCACAGCCGCCCCTAAACACCCAGGAGATGGATCATGTCTATTCCCTCCCCTACTGCCGCACCTATCACCCTTCCTATGAAGCGCTGGGCGGCGTCAGCGCCATCGACGAGGTGCGCTTCAGCCTGGTGTCCAATCGGGGCTGCTTTGGCGCTTGCAGCTTTTGTGCGCTAAGCTTCCACCAGGGACGTCTGGTATCCTGCCGCAGCCACGAATCTATTTTGGCCGAGGCAGAGCTTATGACAAAAGACCCCCATTTTAAGGGCTACATCCACGATGTGGGCGGCCCCACCGCCAATTTCCGTCATCCCGCCTGCAAAAAGCAGCTACACGAGGGCGCCTGTCCGGGGCGGCAATGCCTCTTCCCCACGCCCTGCGAGAATTTGCAGGCAGACCACAGCGATTACCTGCGCCTACTTCGCAAGCTTCGTGCGCTCCCCGGCGTAAAAAAGGTATTCATCCGCAGCGGCATTCGCTTTGACTATCTACTCTGTGACCGGGACGATAGCTTCTTCCGAGAATTGGTGCAGCACCACATTTCCGGGCAGCTCAAGGTCGCGCCGGAGCACATCTCTGATCCGGTGCTTCGGCTGATGGGCAAGCCCTCTCATGGCGTGTACCGGCGCTTTGCCGCAAGATATCTGCAGCTAAACAAGCGCTATGGCCTCGACCAATACCTGGTCCCCTATCTCATGTCCTCCCACCCCGGCTCCACTATGAAGGAAGCGGTAGAGCTGGCAGAATATGTGCGCGACCTTGGTTATATGCCGGAGCAGGTGCAGGATTTTTATCCCACTCCCTCCACCATATCCACTGTGATGTACTATACCGGCCTTGACCCCCGGACAATGCAGCCGGTCTATGTCCCCACTGACCCCCACGAGAAGGCCATGCAGCGCGCGCTGATTCAGTACCGCAATCCGAAAAACCATGCCTTAGTCCGGGAAGCCCTCCACCTTGCCCACCGGGAGGATTTGATCGGCACTACGCCAAATTGTCTCGTTCGTCCAGAGAAAAAAGCTACGGAAGCTGACACCCGACTCGTGCAGACAAAGCGGAAAACCGTCCGCCCAAAGCCGCCGGAGAATCGAAAGCATAAGCGTGATCCCCGCAGGAGATAGCGCTCCGCATATTCCCCAGCCTGCCGGAATATATTCTTCCATACAAACTCAATTGAGGTGGAAGAATGGAAAACACAGCCAATCGTGCCGAGCTGTGCGGCAGGTTTGTCACTCTGCCCACGCTGTCCCATGAGAATCATGGGCAAAAATTCTATCATTTTTTTCTGGAAGTGGAACGGCTGTCCGGTACCGCCGACGTCCTTCGAATTATCACACCGGAGCGCACCCTCTTTGCCACAGATCTGGATGGCGGCGATATGCTCTTTGTGCGCGGGCAGGTGCGCTCCTATAACGAGTATACTCCCGAGGGCAGAAGGCTGCGGATCTTTGTCTATGCCGACTACCTGGAATGCCGCGATAGTGAGCCTCTCAATGACATCGCTTTGACCGGCTCTATCTGCAAATCTCCGGTTTACCGGCGAACGCCCCTTGGCCGGGAAATCTGCGACCTGATGCTGGCAATCCGGCGGGGCTACCACCGCAGCGATTACCTGCCCTGCATCACCTGGGGCCGCACAGCCCGCCTGTGTGCCGAGCTGCAGGCCGGGCAGCAGCTAGAGCTTCTGGGTCGGCTCCAAAGCCGGGAATACTTGAAGGTACTCGATGGCAACACGCAAAAACGGACAGCCTATGAGGTATCCGTTCTGAGTGCGCAGGTGCTGGAGGATCTTCGTCCGGTCGCATTGCAAAATTTTTGATTTTTTCGGGAACATTTGGAATCTGCCTTCGTCTAATAAAAACAACATATATAGAGAAATGGAGGATCCACCAATGAAACCGCTTCCTAAAAAATCCCTTGCACTGCTGCTGGCTGCCCTTTTTCTTCTGACGGTCCTGGCCGGCTGCAGCAAATCCGCCGCCGGCGCCTACGAAGCCTACGACAGCGCTCCCGCCGAATCCGCACCCGAGTCACCAGCGGCAGCCGACTTGTTCTACGACGCTCCCACTAGCGAAGACTTCGCATATGCTGAAGAAGAGAGCATTAATCTGACCGCCGCCCAGTATGATTCCGCAGAGGGTGGAGAAGTCACCACTCAGCCGTTGTCGGAGAAGATCATCTATTCCGGCTCTTTGCACATTGAGACCACCGCCTTTGAAGCCGCTGTCTCCTCCGTGGAGGCCATGATCAACGAATTCGGCGGCTTCATCGAAAGCTCCGACGTGAACGGACACACCGAATACCGCTCCGACGGCACCAGCACCCTGGTAGACCGCAGCGCCTACTATGTCCTGCGGGTACCCTGCGCCCGCTTCCAGGAGTTCCTGCAGCGCTCGGGCAGCATTGGCAACGTACTCTCCTCTAACACCTATGCGGAGAACATCACCTCCCAGTTCACCGACGCCGAAGCGAGAAAGAGCTCCCTAAAGGTACAGGAGGAGCGCTTACTTACCATGATGGAGCAGGTCACCGATGTGGAAAGTCTCATCGAGCTGGAAAATCGCCTGAGCGAAGTCCGCTATGAGCTCGAATCCATCGAGCGCCAGCTCATCAACTGGCAGAACCGTGTTGACTATTCCAGCGTCACGCTAAGCATCCAAGAGGTCGAAATCTATACGCCTGTCGTGCCCGTGCAGCGCGGCTTTAGCGAAAAACTGTCAGCCGCCTTCTCCGATGGCTGGCTCAGCTTTACCCGATTTGTACAGAACTTTACCCTGTGGTTGGCCGAGGCTCTGCCGACGCTGGTGCTTCTTGCGTTAATTGCTGTCATCATTGTCCTCTTCGTTCGTATGCTTCGCCGCCGCCGCCGCAGAGCAAAACGCGCCGCTCACATTCCCTATGCCCAGCCTGCCCCGCCGGAGGATCCGAAAGAATAATCATTCAAGCGCTGCCCAATGACCAGGGGCAGCGCTTTTTTTGAAATCAGGTTTGACGAAGCGCTTCTTATTTGCTACAGTATGGGAAGAAAGAACAGGGGGTGATCGATTGAAACGATGGCTGATACCAATGCTGATTCTATTGATGCTCTTTGGCTGCGCCGCTCGCTCGGAGGAATATGAGACGGAATTTTTTGCCATGGATACCGGGATGGGACTCCACATCTACGGAGCAGATGATCCTGCCCAACTGGCAAGCGAGGTCATCCAAAGGATCAATGGCCTGGAGCAGCTCCTATCCGTAACCAAGGAGCAGAGCGAGGTAGCGCAACTGAACTCCGGCTATACCCTCTCCCCCTCTTCTGATCTTCAGCGTCTTCTGGAGGCAACCCTCCGCCTGAGTGATCGCACCGGCGGCTGCCTTGATCCCACCATCTACCCCATCGTGAAGCTGTGGGGCTTTACCACAGGAAGCTACCGGGTGCCAAGTAAGGAGGAAATTGCCCAGGCGCTTTCTCTGACCGGAACCGACCGAATCTCTCAGACCAACGGCTGCGTTTCCCTATCCCCGGGCACCCAGCTTGATTTTGGTGCGGTCGCCAAGGGGTATAGCGCCCAGGCGTGCGCGGAGCTGATTTCTCAGGCGGGCGCCAATGCCATCGTGAACCTGGGTGGCAATATTCAGACGGTTGGACAAAAGAGCGATGGAAGCCCCTGGCGCATCGGCATCACCGACCCGGAGAATCCATCTGACACCATTGCAGTGCTCACCCTCCAGGGTAGCCACGCGGTTGTCACCTCCGGAGGCTACCAGCGCTATTTTGAAGAGGATGGGGTGCGCTACAGCCACATCATGGATCCTGCCACCGGCGAAAGCGCACGATCCGGCTTGTGCTCTGTTACCATCGTGGCAGACAATGGCTTTCTGGCCGACGGACTCTCCACTGCCCTCTATGTCATGGGGCCAGAACGCGCAACGGAATTTTGGCGCACGTCTGACGACTTTGAGACAGTGCTCATCACAGACACAGGAGAAATTTTTGTGAGCGAGGGACTTTCCTCCGTCTTCTCCTGCGGGAAGGAATTTCAGGTGATCGAACGATGACAACCCGCCGCTGGATTCTACTGCTTGGTAGCTTATTTGTGCTTCTTTGTGTCCTCAGTATTTTTGTATTGGCTCCCCATGGGGGAGCGGCCTCGGCTGAAATCTGGTCAGAGGGCAAGCTGGTCAAAACCGTCAGCCTGATGCAAAACCAGAGCTTTGTGATAGAAAGCACGAACGGTGCCAATACGGTGACGGTGCAGGGCGGAAAAATCGCCGTCACCCAGGCCACCTGTCCGGATCATTACTGCATGAAACGGGGGCAATGCGATTCCGGCCCCGACATCATCTGCCTGCCAAACCGCCTTGTGATCAAGTTCTCTCAAGCATCCGGCCTGGACGCTGTGGCAGGACAATCGTAAACGATATGCCGCGTAGAGCCTAAAAAGCTCCACGCGGCATTTTTATTTTATAAATCCAATCGTTCAAAGCGCCGGACACTGCGCCGGTAGGCCAGGAAAGTCAAGAGAAGGTAGACCGCAAGCCCCCCGGCCAGCAGCGGCAATTGCTTAAGCTGCATCGCCTTTTCCATAGAATCACAAACCTCCCGCAAATAGGGAATGACCCGAAGCAACGCCTCCGCCAAAACAATCATACCAAAGAAGGCAACAGAGCTCCAGAGAAAGGGTTGGCCAATCCGGTTGGCTGTTTTGTAGAAGCCCACCAGAAAGATCCAGTGGAAAACGCCCAGCATAACGAAGGAAATACCCAAAAAGCCCACGTTGGCCTCGATTCCCACGGCGTTATTGAGCTCGGCATATCTGCTCCGCAGCCACAGGAAGGGCAGGCAGCAAAGCACCTGCGCAAGCTCAATGCACATCACGCAGGCAAAGCGGGCCTTTACCATATCCCGCTTCCGCACCGGCAGCAGCATCATGTAAAAGATATCCCGATTCTCCCTTGCCGACTGGAACATCATGAAGATGCCCAGGGTTGTATAGAAAAACGTCACATAATAGGGGTAATTCGGCACCAGCAGCAGGGCACTCAGGGCCAAAAAGCACAGATTCATCGGGTGCAGGCACAGCCGCAGCTCTTTTTTCAAAAGATTTTGCACAAAATCACGACCTTTCCAGATATACCATGATATCCTCCAGTGTGGCGGGTGTCACGGAAAACGCAGCAAAGTCCCCGGCGATCTTCCGGGGGATCATGGCATTGCACTCGCCCCGGTGGCACCGATGGCCGATGAGCCGGGTGCGCTGTGCATCGGTCAGATTTTCCTCACTGCCCGTGATCAGCGCATAAGCGGAACGCAGGCCGTCAAGCGAACCGGTGTAGAGAATGCGGCCCGCCTGAATATAGGTCACCTCATCGGCGCATTTTTCTAAATCGCTTGTGATATGCGTGGAGAAGAGAATGCTCACGCCCTCCTGCTCGGCCAAACCCCGAAACAGCTCCAAAAGATCGTCCCTTGAGACCGGGTCAAGGCCGCTGGTGGGCTCGTCCAGCACCAGAAGCCTTGCATGGTGGCTCAGCGCCAGGGCTAGCTGATACTTGACCTTCATGCCCTCGGACAGCTCCCGGATCCGCTTGCCCTCGTCCAGAGAAAACCGCGCAAGGCAGTCCTTGTAAACAGCCTCGTCCCAATTAGGGTAGAAGCTGCGGGTAACCTGGGTGACAGTGCGAAGACGCTTCTGCACATAATAGCCCCCATCACTGCCCACATAGCCGACCTGATTCTTAATCTCCGCTTCATTTTCGGAAAAGCCTCGGCCGAAAAATTCCACGCGCCCCGCATCCGGGTGGACATAATTGAACAGGGACTTGATCGTGGTGGTTTTGCCCGCACCATTGCGGCCGATGAAGCCCATGATATGGCCTTCCTCTACCTGAAATCCCACCCGCTCCAGACAAAAGCTCGGGTACCGCTTGCAAAGGCCCTCAATCCGCAGTGCCGTCATAGTGCTTCCCCCCTTGCCTGCCGAATCAACGCTTCAAAGCCCGGCTGCTCATCCATCGAAACGAGGGCAATCCCCCGCTCCTCGTCGGCCAGCAGCAAAAGGCTGTCACCGGGCTGGATATTGAAAAGCGTGCGGGCTCCCTTTGGAATTACGATCTGCCCCTTCTCGCCAACCTTAACGACGGAAATAAACTTTCCTTTCGGAAATTGCAGCTCCATTCCGTTCCCTCCTGTATAACAAATTATATAAAGTATAATAAGTTATACATTTCCTGTCAAGAAAAAAATTCTTTCCTTTTTGAAATATATCCCTTATAATAAATCTATCTAACAGGTAGGAGGCTCTACCATGCAGCTTTTTGATCTCACCTATGCCCGGAGTTTGGATCAGGCTGACGCCCTTGCGCACCTGCGCCAGCGGTTTTACACCAAGCCCGGACAAATTTACATGGACGGCAACTCTCTCGGTCTTTGCTCTATCGACGCAGAGCAGGCGGTTCTCCGCGCTTTGGAGGACTGGAAGACCCACGGCATCGGCCTCTGGACTGGGGCGGATACCAACTATTTTCTCTACCATGATCTGATTGGGGAAAAGCTCGCCCGCCTCATCGGCGCACAGCCCGATGAGGTAACCGTCTGCGCCAGCACGACGCTGAACATCCACCAGTGCTGCGCCACCTTCTGGAAGCCCACGAAGGAACGCTATAAAATTCTGGTGGACGAGCTGAATTTCCCTACCGACCGCTATGCCCTTGTCAGCCAAATTCTCCAGCGGGGCTTAGATCCGGCAACGATTCTTGTCACCGTACCAAGCCGCGATGGAAAAACCCTGGATGAGGATGCGCTCATTGCCGCCATGGGGGAGGACGTTGCCCTGGTGCTGCTTCCCTCGGTGCTGTATCGCAGCGCTCAGCTATTGGACATGGCGCGCCTGACAGAAGAAGCACACCGCCGAGGATGCCTCATCGGCTTCGACCTGTGCCACAGCATCGGCAGTGTGGATCACAATCTGGACGCCATCGGCTGCGACTTCGCCGTCTGGTGCAACTACAAATATCTCTCCGGTGGACCCGGCGCGACCGCCGGGCTCTATATCCACAGACGGCATCTATCCTCCTCTCCCGGCCTTTGGGGATGGTGGGGCAACCGAAAGGATACCCAGTTTGAACTCCTGCCCGACTTTGCACCGGCTGCCAACGCCGGTGGGTGGCAGACCGGCACCGCTCCCATTCTTAGCATGGCAGCCATTGACGGTGCACTGAATGTCTACGAAGGCGTGGACATGCGGCAGGTGCGAGAGAAATCCTTGAAGCTCACAGGGTATCTGATGGCCCTAATCGACGAGGTTCTGGCCCCCTACGGCTTCTCTGTCGGCAATCCCCGGGAAGATGCCCATCGGGGCGGCCATGTGGCCCTGGAGCATGAGATGGCCATCACCATCAACGAAGCGCTGAAGGCCGCCGGTGTCGTGCCGGATTTCCGCTACCCAAACGTCATCCGTCTGGCCCCCTCGCCGATGTACACCCGGTTTGAGGATGTCTATGCGCTGGTGCAGATTCTGGTAGACATCATGGAATCCAAAGCCTACCTCAAATACGACGGCGCCTCCGGCCCTGTCACCTAAGCATACGAAGACCCCCGCTGTCCATTGCTGGGCTGCGGGGGACATTTCATCTTATTTCTTCAGTTTTTCCAGCCTTGCGCGGCTTTCGGTCAGTTGGCCGAGTAACTGCTCCAGCTTCTGGGCGCGGGCCTTTTCGCCCTCGACCACCTGCTCCGGCGCTTTGGCCAGGAAGCCGGGGTTGGAGAGCTTGGAGGTAATCCGGTCCAGATTCTTCCGGGCATTTTCCTCTTCCTTGGCAATGCGGGCAAGCTCCTTGTCCACATCCACAAGCTGGTTGAGCGGCAGGAAAAGCTTAGCATCCGTGGTCAGGCACTCTGCCATATCCTCATGCCCTTCGGGGGCATCATGTGCCACTATCAGCTCATCGGCATAGGCCAAGCGGCAAATATAGGCCGCACCGGCAGTGAAGCTATCGGTCTTCTCGGTGGCGACATACAGGGTACACTTCTTGGAAGGAGCCACATTCATCTCGGCGCGGCGGTTGCGCACGGCACGGATGGCCTGCATGACGGACTCCATAGCTGCCTCCTCCTCGGGGAAGCTCAAAGCCTCCTGATACTGGGGCCAGTCGGCGCAGATCAGGGTGTCACCCTCATGGGGAATCGCCTGCCAAATCTCCTCGGTGATAAACGGCATGAACGGATGTAGCAGCCGAAGGATCTGATCGAGCACATACACCAGCACCCGCTGGGCATTCTCCTTGCCCACCGGATCTTCGGAATACAGGCGGGACTTCGTCAGCTCGATATACCAGTCGCAATAGGTGTCCCAGATAAAATCATAGAGCTTCGCGGAGGCAACGCCCAGCTCGTAGGCATCCAGATTCTCGGTGACCTCCTTAATTAAGGTGTTGAGCTTGCTCAGAATCCACTGATCCTCCAGCTCCAATGCCGAGGGCTCCGGCAGCCGGTTTTCCTCCACCGAGAGGTTCATCAGGACATAGCGGCTGGCGTTCCAAATCTTATTGGCAAAGTTACGCATGGCCTCGCAGCGCTCCACATAGAAGCGCATATCATTGCCGGGGGAATTGCCGGTGATGAGGTTGAAGCGCAGGGCGTCTGCACCATATTTCTCTGCCATTTCCAGAGGGTCAATGCCGTTGCCCAGGCTTTTGGACATTTTACGGCCCTTGTCATCTCTGACAAGGCCATGGATGAACACCGTCTTGAAGGGCTCCTTCTTCATCTGCTCCATGCCGGAGAAAATCATACGGGCAACCCAGAAGAAGATAATATCATAACCGGTCACCATGACTGAGGTGGGATACCAGTAGTTGAGATCCTTAGCGTCCAGATCGGGCCAGCCCATGGTGGAGAAGGGCCAAAGCGCGGAAGAGAACCAGGTATCGAGCACGTCCTCATCCCGGGTCAGGTTGGCGCTGCCGCACTTGGCACAGACCGTCGGATCCTCCCGGCTGACGTTCTGGTGGCCGCAGTCATCGCAGTACCAGACCGGAATCTGATGGCCCCACCAAAGCTGACGGGAGATGCACCAGTCGTGGACATTCTCCATCCAATTGATATAGGTCTTGGTGAAGCGCTCGGGCACGAACTTAATCGTACCATCCTTGACCACGCGAATGGCTTCCTCTGCCAGAGGTGCCATCTTCACAAACCACTGTGCAGAGACCAGAGGCTCCACATCGTTGTGGCAGCGGTAGCAGGTGCCAACATTGTGGCTGTAGGGCTCCACCTTGACGAGATAGCCGCCCGCCTCCAAATCCTTGACAATGGCGTCGCGGCATTCATAGCGATCCATGCCCTCGTATTTCCCGGCAAGCTCATTCATCGTGCCATCATCAGCAATTACGCGAATGACCTCTAAGTTGTGGCGCAGGCCAATATCGAAGTCGTTGGGGTCGTGGGCGGGGGTCATCTTGACGCAGCCGGTGCCAAATTCGATTTCGCAGTAGTCGTCGGCCACGATGGGGATTTCCTTATTGACAATAGGCAGGATGCAGGTCTTGCCGATGAGGTGCTGATAGCGCTCATCATTGGGGTTCACTGCCACGCCGGAGTCGCCCAGCATGGTCTCGGGGCGAGTGGTGGCCACGATCATGTCGCCGCTGCCGTCGGACAGGGGATAGCGGATATGCCACAGTGCACCGGGCTTATCTACATATTCGACTTCGGCATCGGACAGGGCGGTGATGCAGTGCGGGCACCAGTTGATGATGCGGCTGCCCTTGTAGATGAGGCCCTTATCGTAGAGATCACAGAAGGTCTCGCGCACGGCTTTGGAGCAGCCCTCGTCCATTGTAAAACGCTGGCGATCCCAGTCGCAGCTGGTGCCGAGCTTCATCTGCTGGCGGACAATGCGAGAGCCATATTTCTGCTTCCAGTCCCAGACACGTTCGAGGAATTTCTCGCGGCCCAGGTCATAGCGGGTCAAGCCCTCCTTGACACGCAGCTCCTCCTCCACGCGAATCTGCGTAGCAATGCCGGCATGATCTGTGCCGGGGAGCCAAAGGGCACTGTAGCCCTGCATTCGCTTAAAGCGGGTCAGAATATCCTGGAGGGTAGAGTCCAGGGCGTGACCCATATGGAGCTGACCTGTCACATTGGGAGGCGGCATAACGATGGAGAAGGGTTTCTTCGCAGGGTCGGGTTCTGCCTTGAAGCAGCCCTTGTCCATCCACATCTGATAGATTCGGCCCTCCACGTCTTTGGGTTCATACACCTTGGGAAGTTCTCTTGCCATACGATATCATCTCCTGTTGAAGTTCTTTGTCGCATAAAAAAACGCCCCAAGCTGTGCTCAGGACGAAATCAAAAATTTCGCGGTACCACCTGAGTTCTCGTAAAACGAGCCCTCTTGCTCTGTAACGGGAGCTCCCGTAGGCGCTTACTCTATCCTTCAGCGCTCCGCTCCGGGGTGACATTCGGCCGGACGTCCCGCGGCCTCACACCAACCGGCCACTCTCTGCACGGGCATTCCGCCTACTATTCCCCATCCTCGCGTTTTTCCTATGGCACTATATTACACAACAATCCCCAAAAAGTCAACCTTGAAAATCGCACTACCGCACCGGAAACAGATGCTCTCCGGTGCGGTAGGTCATCTCATGTCACAAGTAAAAACTGTTATTTTACGGGAAATTCCGGCTTCTGCTTCGTAAAGCGCAGGCACGAATCGAAGGACGCGGATTCCCATTCGTAGGACTTCTCTCGGACAATGCCCAACTTTTGCAAGCAAATCGTTTTCAGAATGTCCTCTGTCCACCAGGGATTTTTCACAAACACGGGGCCAAGGCAATTGGTATAAATGAGATTCTTGTATCTTGCACCCTCTGCACCATCGGCATTATTTCCTCTGCCATAGAGGATATCACCCAAGGGCTCGGCAGCCTGTACATCCGCCATCTGAATCTGAGATCCAAAAATCTCCTGCTTGGTATCGCGCAGGCGGAAATGGAGATCGTCTCCCCATACAAATTTCCGTTCCTTTCCGGTAAGCGGCAGCAGACCCAGGCCTTCAAAAATGCTTCCGTCCTCCCGAATGGTTCTCCCGCCGAAGAGCAGACCCGTGGTGCCGATGGCAATGATCCAGCCACCCCGGTCAAGATATGCCTCTAGCTGCTTCCGCTGCCGCGCAAGTGCCGGACAGATAAAGCCAAAGCTTTTCATCTCTCCGGGCAGGAACAAAAGAAGATCCATTTCGTCAAAGGGAATCGGGTCATCAAAATCTTGGATTCTGCGAACCTGCACGTCGATGCCAAGGTTCTGTCCAACCCGCACAAAGGCCTGCACGCTCCCCCGCTCTCCATGGAGATTCAGGCAGTCGGGGTACATCCATCCCACGTTCACCTTATTCATTCGTACCGCCTCCCTGCTTGAACTGCGCCATGAGCTGCTTATAGGGCTTCATGCCGGTAAGGAAATAGATATTATCGGTCTTCGTCCGATCAAGCTCTGCCAAAATTGTGGCAATGTCCTCGGTATCGAGCACCGTCACCCGCTCCTCGGGAGCCCCTGCGTAGCGCAGGCGGTTGGCCGTGTCGTAGCAAACGGTGGTGGAGAACACCACATAGCGCTCCACCGGCGTCTGGGCAATGGGAGCAAAATCGCAGTCAAAGAAATAGAAGGAATTGGAATAATAGGGCAAAAAATCCTTGACTTCATACATCCCCATAAAAATTGCCTTCTCGCTTTTGTCTTCGGCAATGGTGTCGAGAGCAGATTGGAGCGTCTCGGGATTTTCCTGCTTCATGCGAAGATAGTGGATATGCTTGCCGTGGTAGGTTAGCGTGTCCCGACGGTGGGCAGGATTGACAAACCCCTTGATAGCGGAGCGAATTTCCTCGTCGGGAAGGCCAAGATTGCGGCAGATGGCAATATCCATTGTATAATTATAAATATAGAAGGGATTGGCGTAGGGATACTGCCAGGTTTTCCCTGCCAGACGGAAGGTCTTTCCCTGAAAATCCACATCCTCCGCCCGTACCTTCGGCTCTGATTCAGAGCGGTGGTCACAGTGCGTGCAGGCGAAGGGGCCGATGTTGGCCAAATGATATGCGGAGTAGGCAATGGGATGGCCGCACTTGGGGCAAGGCAGCGTCACATGATAGAAATCGTCCACCGCATGGGTCTTGGCATTCGGCGCAACGCCAAAATAAATGCACTTGCCCGCGCAGTCCTCCAAGGCCTTGCTTCTTGGCTCTTCATTGTTAAGATAGAGGGTCATATCCCTGCCAATCGCACCCTGGAATTTTCTATAAATGAAATCCGGGTCGCCGTTGCGCTGTACCTGATCCTTCTGGAGGTTCGTGATGCCCATGTGCCCGGCGGGCAATACCTTGCGGATGGCAGGTAGGCTCCGCTCGTCGATCTCCAGCACGAGGTATTCCTTGTTGAGCTTACCAAGCAGGGTGGAATTTTTAATAAGGGTTGTGGCCACGCCGCCCATCATGTTCGCGCCCTCCACATTGGAGGCCACAGTCTTCCCGGCAGCCTTTATGGTATGGCCCACCAGATTCGTTGTGGTGGATTTTCCGTTGGTACCGGTGATAAAAATAACCTTTTGATAGTCGATTCCTTTAAAATGCCGAACAAAATCCGGCATTAGACGGGTAGCAATCATGCCGGAATAGTTGCTGCCGCGGCTGCGGTCGATCAGATTGACCGCAACCGCCACCAGCTTGGAAAGCCAAAGCGTAAAAATAAATTTCATGCGCCTGCTGCGCTCCTCTCCTGGAGATTGACGGCAAAAACTGCCAATCCTTTTTGGAAAGTATAGCAGACCTACGCCGAAATAGCAAGTTAAATACATTCGTTCAAAAAAATAGCCGATTGGACAGATCGCAGCAGTTTTTTCCCCTGTTCTCAGGAAGAAAGCAATTGCACAAAAAAAATCATACTTTTCTGTGTATTTTTTGCTTCTTTGATGAAATTTGGCGATTTACAAACGAAACAAATGGTGCTAGAATAGGAAAGGTTAAAATTAAACCTTATAGGAGGTATTTCATGGCCAGAAAACTGAAATCTATGGACGGCAACACCGCCGCCGCCCATGTTAGCTACGCATTTACCGAGGTAGCTGGCATCTACCCCATCACCCCGTCTTCCCCGATGGCTGACTATGTCGATCAGTGGTCCGCCGCAGGCCGGAAGAACATCTTCGGCAACCGTGTCAAGGTGGTTGAAATGCAGTCCGAGGCTGGCGCTGCCGGTACCGTGCACGGCTCTCTTGCCGCCGGTGCGCTGACCACGACCTATACCGCCTCCCAGGGCCTGCTGCTGATGATTTCCAATATGTATAAGATCGCAGGCGAGCTCCTTCCCGGTGTATTCCACGTCTCCGCCCGTACCGTTGCAACCCAGGCGCTGAATATCTTCGGCGACCACTCCGACGTCTATGCTTGCCGTCAGACCGGCTTCGGTATGCTCTGCGAAACCAACCCCCAGGAAGTCATGGATCTTGGCGCTGTGGCGCACCTGGCTGCGATTGAAGGCCGCGTGCCCTTTATCAACTTCTTCGACGGCTTCCGCACCTCCCATGAAATTCAGAAGATCCAGATCTGGGACTATGACGATCTCAAGGAAATGTGCAATATGGACGCGGTGGAAGCGTTCCGCAAGCACTGCCTGAACCCCGAGCGTCCGGCCATGCGCGGCAGCCATGAAAATGGCGACATCTTCTTCCAGCACCGCGAAGCCTGCAACAAGTACTATGACGCCGTGCCCGCCATCGTAGAAAAGTACATGGGCAAGGTCAACGAGAAGCTCGGCACCAACTACCAGCTCTTCAACTACTACGGCGCACCCGACGCTGAGCGTGTCATCATCGCCATGGGCTCCATCTGTGACGTGGCCGAAGAAGTCATCGACTACCTCAACGCCCAGGGCGAAAAGGTCGGCCTCATCAAGGTTCGCCTGTTCCGGCCCTTCGCCTGTGATAAGCTCATTGCCGCCATCCCCGCCACCTGCAAGAAGCTCGCCGTCCT
>JAZLFG010000012.1:0-3826 GCA_045615685.1 Faecousia sp. | reverse complement strand
TGAGGCGTCTTTCAAAACTTCGAAGAAGTTTTGAAAAACGGTTTGATTGAACGCGAAGGGCGGGCCTTGCCCCCCTTTACTCTTCCCCCTGCGACTCAGTCATCCAAGCCTTTGCGACTTTTTTGACAGTCTGGGGTCTGGCTCATTTCCCTGAGGCAGACCTCAGCGTGTCAAAAAAGTCTTTTTGACACGCTGAGGCGTTTTTCAAAACTTCGAAGAAGTTTTGAAAAACGGTTTGATTGAACGCGAAGGGCGGGCCTTGCCCCCCTTCACTCTTCCCCCTGCGACTCTGTCATCCAAGCCTTTGCGACTTTTTTATCCCAACACCCAAGGTTGCACGGGTTGGCGGGACGTGCTATAATGGCATTGCAATTCAGGAAGGGGGACATCCCATGGCAAGAAAAGATTTGGCAATGGACTATTTCTCTCAGGGCTACAACTGCGCCCAGGCAGTGGCGCTGGCCTTTTCCGATTCTCTGCCGCTGGACCGCGATACCCTTGCAAAGCTCGCCTCCTCCTTTGGCGGAGGCCTTGGCAGGCTTCGGGAGGTCTGCGGCTGCGTGAGCGGCATGAGTCTGGTGGCGGGCCTTCTTTATGCCGACCCTTCCCCAGAGGACAGCAGCAAAAAGGCAGAGCATTATGCCCGCATTCAGGCATTGGCAAAGGAATTTGAGGCCCAAAATGGCTCTATTGTCTGTCGGGAGCTGCTGGGGCTCACACAGCGCCACGACGCTCCCGTACCGGAAGCGCGCACGTCGGCCTATTACCAGAAGCGACCGTGCAAGGAGCTTGTGGGTATGGCGGCAGAAATCCTGGAAAACTATATGCGCAGCCATCCCATACCATAACCGAAAATTTCCAAATTTCCTGCACACAGTGGCCTTCGCTGGCTGCTGTGCGCTTTTTTATGCAATGACGCGTAATATTCTTGCCAAAATGTAATAGTAATTGTGCTGTACCTGACCGCCGGACTGCGCAGTCCTAAGGCGGAAATCATTGTCAATGTGCCGACGGGCATCCACGCGACACTGGACAACACCACCGTAGATGTGATTGGCCGCGGCACAGTTCCTCTCCGGGATCTTGCCTCCCAATCCATGGGCAAGACCTTCAGCGGCTATGACCACGACGCGGTGGGTCAGGTCTCCATATCAGACCACGTCGATGGCAGTCAGACCATGCCCAGGGACAAGCGCACACGGTCTATACCCCCGTCAATGCCAATGCGCCAGCGGATGTAATTTCCGCATAAAAATCATGCAAAAAGGGCGCGTTGCAAAACGAAAAATTGCAGCGTGCCCAGATATTTTCGGCATGATTCAGTAAGGTAAAATCGGCAGTTCCCCATCGTCCTCGCCTTTTTCCACGGATAGGATTTTCACATAATAGCGATAATTCTCGTTGACCTCTACCAGTACGCGGTCGCCCTGAGTATGGCCCCAGATCGCTTTACCTACGGGCGAATTCCTCGTAATCCGCCCGGCCAGGGCGTCCTGGCGCATGGAGGTGACGAGCTGGATTTGCTCCGTTTCATCGTCCTCCTCCAGGTACAGCGCCACCTTGTCAAACAGCCCAATTCCCTCCGAGGCAGACGTGCCCTCTACCACCCTTGCGGTCTTAATCATCCGCTCTAGATACCGGATGCGGCTCTCGTTGCGGTTCTTCTCCCGCTTTGCGACCTTATATTCATCGTTCTCGCTCAGGTCGCCAAATTCCCGCGCCACCTTCACATCCTCGATCAGCTTCGGCCGCAGCTCCGTGATCCGATAGTGGATCTCTGCCTCCATCTTCTCAATATCAACCTTTGTCAGCTCATCATACATGGAATATCTTCCCTCCTGCTGCAAAAACCGGCCCGCGAGGGCCGGCCTTTGGCATATTGATTTGACTTATTTCGCGTAATCCACCACTTTGATCTCCCGGATGACATTGACCTTGATCTGTCCGGGATACTCCAGCTCGGCCTCGATCTTCTTGGCAATTTCCCTTGCCATCAGCACCATGGTGTCCTCGCTGACTTCCTCGGGCTTGACCATAATGCGGACCTCGCGGCCCGCCTGGATGGCATAGGCCTTCTCAACGCCGGGATAGGAGCCGGTCAGCTCCTCCAGCTTCTCCAGCCGGCGGATGTAGTTCTCTACGTTCTCCCGCCGCGCACCGGGTCTCGCTGCGGAAATCGCGTCTGCCGCCTGCACCAGGCACGCAATGACGGTCTGCGGCTCCACATCGCCGTGATGCGCCTCAATGGCGTGAATGACGGCGGGGCTTTCCTTATGCTTCTTGGCAAGCTCCACGCCCAACTGGACATGGCTGCCCTCCATCTCATGATCCACGGATTTGCCCAGGTCATGCAGCAGGCCTGCGCGCTTGGCAAGTGCGACATCCTCGCCCAGCTCGCCGGCAAGCAGACCCGCAATATGGGCAACCTCGATGGAGTGATTCAGCACGTTCTGGCCGTAGGAGGTGCGGTACTTCTGGCGACCCAGAAGCTTGATCAGCTCCGGGTGCAGGCCGTGAACGCCTGTCTCGAAGGTGGCGCGTTCGCCCTCCTGCTTGATGACACGCTCCACCTCCCAGCGGGCCTTCTCCACCATGTCTTCGATCCTCGTGGGATGAATGCGGCCATCGGCGATGAGCTTTTCCAGCGCCAGGCGGGCAATCTCCCGGCGAACCGGGTCAAAGCTGGAAACTGTGATGGCCTCGGGCGTGTCGTCGATGATCAGATCGACGCCGGTAATGGTTTCTAAGGTGCGGATATTGCGGCCTTCGCGGCCGATAATGCGGCCCTTCATCTCATCGTTGGGCAGGGGCACCACAGATACCGTCGCTTCTGCCGCGTGGTCGGCAGCACAGCGCTGGATGGCAATCGAGATGATTTCGCGGGCATACTGGTCGGCTTCTTCTTTATACTTGGACTCAATCTCCTTGACTTTCATGGCCGCCTCGTGGGTGACTTCGGATTCGATGTTCTTGAGCAGGTACGCCTTGGCATCCTCCTGGGTCAGGCCGGAGATGCGTTCGAGCACCTCGATTTGGCTCTTCTTGATGAGGTTGACCTCCTCCTCAGTGGCAGCAACAGCCTGCTGGCGCTTGCGCAGATCCTCCTCCTTGCGCTCGAAGGCATCGAGCTTCTTGTCGAGAGATTCTTCCTTCTGCTGCAGACGGCGCTCCTGCTTTTGGAGGTCGCTGCGGCGTTCCTTCATTTCCTTGTCGTTTTCTGTGCGAGATTTATGGATTTCCTCCTTGGCTTCCACAAGCATTTCACGCTTCTTGTTTTCACCGGATTTGATGGCTTCATTGATGATGCGGCGGGCTTCCGACTCGGCTCCACCGATTTCGCGCTCGGCAACCTTCTTGCGGTAAGTAACACCAAGAAAGAAGAATACAATTGCGCTTATCAAAAATACTGCGATAAACAGTACAATGTAATACCATTCCATAACTCCAACACACCTCCTTAAAATAAATTTGGGTATGCTGAGATAGAGCAAATGCTGACCCCGTGTCCCCCTTTGACCCAGGCGCACGAACTAATCTATGTTACATTGTAGCCGCATTCCTCCGCCGTGTCAAGAAAAATTGCACGAAATACCCCTATAAAAATTGTATATTTGTACAGAGTACCAGAAAGTCGCCAGTTGACAACCCCGGGTTTGCGTGGTATTATGAATAAAATTCCGCAACCGGAAATTTCCCCGGCAGCCGGGTCATGTCAAGCCATGCACCCCGGAAGCACACAAGAAAATTGTTCCGTCTTTCCATATGCGAGTATGATGGAACTGGCAGACGTGCAGGATTTAGGTTCCTGTGGAGCAATCCGTGTGGG
>JAZLFG010000011.1:0-7913 GCA_045615685.1 Faecousia sp. | reverse complement strand
GTGCCATGAACATTGCGCCGATGGGCATGGCCAGGCCCTCAGACCAGCAGTCCATGAAGTCAAGCCAGCAGTCGTTCCAGCCAGCCATCTCGGTCTTCAGAAGATCTACCGGAGCAATGCCGTTGCTGCCCAGACCATCGGCGGCCACGAGGCAGGCCACCAGGGTAATGGCAGCGCAAACCAGGACCGTGATCAGGCTGCGGTTGGATTTCTTGCCCTTGGCATCGTTGCGGTCAATGAACATGGTCACGATGACCTCAATCAGGGAGATTGCGGAGGAAATTGCAGCAATCAGCACGAGGATATAGAAAATCGTGCCAAAAATGCCGCCGAGTGCGCCCATGTTGTGGAATACATCCTGCAGTGTGGAGAACAGAAGGTTCGGGCCGCTGAGCTTGATCTCGCTTACGGGGATGCCGTTGTTGATGCCGTTGGCCACAGCGGCGGGGATGACCGCCAGACCGGCCATCAGCGCGACCAGGGTATCGGAAACGACGATCACCAGGGAGTTCTTGGGCAGGTTTTCACCCTTGCCGAGGTAGGAGCCGTAGGTGATCATTGCGCCCATCGCCAAAGACAGGGAGAAGAACATCTGGCCACCCGCTGTCGCCAGGACGGAGATCAGGCCCGGCGCCTCTTGAATGAAGCCGCCCTTCACCGCGTAGCCGGGCACAAACATGAACTTGAGGCCCTCGACCGCGTTGGGCAGCGTCAGGGCGCGGATGATGATAATGACCAGCATCACGAAGAGGGCCGGCATACCGATCTTGTTGAACTTCTCAATGCCGCCGGAAATACCGCCGCGATTGATGAAGAAGCAGATGATCATGAACAGCAGCAGCACCGCGATGCTGATTCCGGGGCTGGTCAGCATGGTGGCGAAGGAGCTACTGTCGGGCATTCCGCCGAAGATTCCGGCGAAGTTGATGGCGATGTAGTAGATGCAGTAGCCACCGAGGACAGAATAGAAGGTCATGATGAAGAACGGGGCAATCAGCGCCAGCCAGCCGATGGCAGAAAAGCGCTTGCTATACTTCCGGTAGGCCGCGATGGGGCCGGAGCCGGTCTTACGACCCAGCGCCAGCTCGCTGCACATGATGGCGAAGCCAACAAACACTGCCAGCGCCAGATACACCAGCAGGAACGTGAAGCCGCCGCTCTTGCCCATCTTGTAGGGGAAGCCCCAGATGTTGCCCAGACCGACCGCCGAGCCTATGGCAGCCAAAAGGAAGCCAATATTACTTCCCCAGGAGCCGCGATTGTTGTTTTCCATTCGTTATTTCTCCTTTTATAAGTTGTAGGAATAAATTTCCTTATATAGTTTAACTAAAAAACCCCAGTTTGTAAATACTGTTTTCCGCATATTTCACATGAAATTCCTTAATAGATTCCAATCCAAACTATTTTATGGGCAATAATCCCAAAAATACCCGAAATTACCGGCAGAAAGCAGACTTTTTTTGCAGCCAGAAAAAGACATTTGCCGCATTTACATTTTTATAAAATACAATGTTTTTTAATAATATGACAAAAAACTGGCAATCAGGCTCCGAAACAGCCAGCAGTGCTGCTTCGGAGCCCGGGTTTTCGTTTTAGAAGTCAGAAAGCGCCCAAATTGGGTGACTTTTGCTCCATCCGACGGGCATCTGACTGTGCATTTTCAGATGGTTCATTAAACCATATCCGAATCAGGCCGGAATAAAACAGGCTGATTGCAGCCGATGCTTGTAAATACCGTCTTTTTCTGTCCATCGGGGTCAACAAAGGTAATGTAGCCTACATAATACAGATCAAAGTCCTTTTTGGCTTTGCTCATGGTAAGGTTCAGATTATAAACTCCGTTGGCACTTGTTATGGCTGCAGTTGTTTTTGTGCCAAATTGGATGACTTCTTCCGGTGTCATTTCGCTCTGGGAATAGGCGCGATACAGGCCAGCCTGCATGGCTGTATAGCCCGAGGGCAGAGACCATTCCATAGAGAGGGTTGTCTTATATTTGCCGGAGTCAAAATCATAAATACGTCCAGAATCCTTGGCATTGTAGATCGGCTGCGGCGTCAGCTCCTCCGCTGTATACACTGCGGTCAAGGTGAAATCACCGGTCACGCTGCGGCCATAGATTTCGGATGTGCTTACCAATGTATCGTCTATGTACCAGCCCGCAAATTCCTGACCTTCCGGTGCGGCATCTGCTTTAAATATTAATTTTTCTCCATAGCTGTAGTCATCTTTTTTTCCGAAAATTATCGTACCATTTACAACTTGGACAGAATAGCTCTTTCGCACCGTCTTTTGGCTGGTGTATGTAATACCCTCGTGGGTGACCGATGCGCTGTAGGTAAGCTCCGTGTCTGTAGACAAAGTTATGTCAACCTCTGCGGCTATTTTTTCTGTCGTATCATCCGACCACAGGAGCGTCAATATAGCGCTGGGATGTTCATTTGCTGTATTCCATGTCCAGCTTTTGGAGATAACGATCGGCGTTTCCGGTCCTTCCAGCGGCTCGCCATAGGAGAAAGTATGCGCTTCATCCTTTGCGCCGCACTGGGTGCAGGAATAATAGTAGGTTGCCGCTTCCGTGGCGGTTGCTTCCGAGGCAAGATAGGCCGCATCTACACGACATGTGTATGTATGCGCAAGCTTTTCGATAACCTTGGGCATACAGCGAACCACTTCGTTACATACCGTGCAGTAGCTCACCTCATCGTAGCTTCCTTCGCTGGTGCAGGTCGGCGAAACAAAATTCTCCTCTCGTACCAGCACATCGTGGCCAAGCGCCGCTACTTCGTCCGCAATATAGCTGTCGCCGCACTTCGTGCAGGTGTAGGTGGTGTAGCCGCGTTCCGTGCAGGCGGGTGCAGTCACGACTGCTTTATAAGAATGCGCGCAGCCATCAATTGCCACAAATCGATAGCCATGCTCAATTGCGTGTTCCTCCGCACTTGAGCCGGGATACGCATGGACGGTTGTTATGTTGTACTCGCCTAGCGAACTAGACCATGGATTAATATCGCCATCCGAAAAAACGAACAAATCTGTTAAGTTTTCGCAAGCACGGAATGCAAATTCCCCGATGCTCATCACGCTGTACGGAATTGTGACGTTTGTTAGGCTCTTGCAGCCATTGAACGCCCAATCTTCGATCCTCCACACACTGTCCGGAATTGTGATATCCGTCAGGCCGCTGCATTCATTGAACGCCCAACCCTCGATGCTCGTTACACCGTCCGGGATGGTATAGTCTCCTGCAAAATTGCCAGGGCACTGGAGCAGTTTTGTTTGATCTTTGTTATAGAATACGCCATACGAATCACTGCAATAATTCGGATTTTCAGCATCCACCCATATTCCTGTCAGATCGGCGCAGGAATCAAATACATGCTCACCGATACTTATCACACTGCTCGGAATTGTGACACTCGTCAGGCTATTGCAGCCACGGAATGCCTCATTTCCAATGCTCGTCACGCCGTCCGGAATTATTATACTCTCCAGGCTGGCGCAGTTATAAAATGCTCTATCTCCAATGCTCGTCACGCCATCCGGAATTGTGATGCTCGTCAGACTGGCGCAGTCCGAGAATGTCTCATTTCCAATGCTCGTTACGCCATCCGGAATTGCAATACTTGTCAGGCTGTGGCAGTAATAGAACGCTCTATTCCCAATGCTCGTCACGGTGTCGGGAATTGTGATACTCGTCAGGTTGTAGCAGCTCTTGACTGTCCCCTCCCCAATGCTTGTCACGCCGTCCGGAATTGCGAGGCTCGTCAGGCTGAAGCAGGAATCGAATGCATAATCTCCGATGCTCGTTACGCCGTCCGGAATTGTGAGGCTCATCAGGTTCTCGCAATCAAAGAACGCCTGGTCTCCAATGCTCGCCACACTGTCCGGAATTGTGAGGCTTGCCAAGCTCCTGCATCTATAGAACGTGCAGTCTCCAATCCTCGTCACGCCATCCGGGATGTTAACACTCGTCAGGTTGTTGCAGTAATAAAATGCATAATCCCCAATGGTTGTTACGCTGTCCGGAATTGCGAGGCTCGTCAGGTTGTTGCAGCCATAAAACACGCCGTTTCCGAGGCTTGTCACGCTATCGGCAATTGTGACGTCTTCCAAGTTGCTGAAGCCGTAAAATGCCCAGCCGCCAATATGTGTCACGCCGCTTTCAATCGTGACCGAAGCGATGCTTTCTGCATAGATCGCCCAGGGTGCTTCTCCATCGTCCCAGTCCGGCAGAGCGCCATTCCCCGAGATCGTCAGGTCGTTCCTGCGGAGCACCCAAGTCAGGCCATTTTCGAAGCTGCCGCTCACAAATGTTTCCGCGCCACAGCGCGTGCACGCACCGTCTACAAAGTTGTGCCCGGCCGGAATGATTCCGGTATAGTTGTCGCCGCAGTACTCGCACGTATAGCGCAGCTCACCGCCCGCTTCACAGACAGCCTCCGTGATTGCTTCGGGCACGTAGCTGTGCCGGAGAGAGCACATCACTTGGAAGGCGCCAGACACATTGCCGTACATACGTGCGCCGATGTAGTAGGTTTTTCCTTCGACCAGCTCCATGCAGATGGAGAAATTAAAGCTTTCGTCGCTATCGTCATTGCTGGCAATGAGGTTATGGTCTTCATCGTACAGGTAGCCGTAGGTATCACAGTCGCCTACGGAGAAGATTTGATAGCAGTCGGTTATCTCCGGCGTAAAGCGGAAATAGCAATACGAATCTTCCGAAACAATTGCATCCATCTCGGTATCCAGCGTGATCGGGGTGGAGGCATCATCCCCGCAGCGTGTGCAAATGCCGCCCACATAGTCGTGCCCGGCCGGGATGATTTCGGTATAGGTGTCGCCGCAATACTCGCACGTATAGCGCGCTTCTCCATCCACCTCACAGGTAGCCTCCGTGATCGTCTCGACCATGTAGCCATGCAGGAGCGAGTACGACACACAGAAGGCGTTAGACATATTGTCATACAAACCTACACCGATATAGTAGGTCTTTCCTCCGGTCAGCTCCATACCAATGAAGAAATTCAAGTCTTCGCCGCTATCATCATCGTAGGC
The DNA here is from genome assembly GCA_045615685.1 of Faecousia sp. Lineage (GTDB taxonomy): Bacteria > Bacillota > Clostridia > Oscillospirales > Oscillospiraceae > SVMC01. The sequence goes on along the minus strand of JAZLFG010000011.1, from coordinate 2,857 downwards.
AATGGGGTTACGGTTTTCATCGAACAGATAGCAGTAGGTATCCAATTCGCCTGTGGAAGAGATTCGATACCAGTCGGTTATCTCCGGCGTAAGACGAAGATAGCACCATTCGCCATCTGACGCAGATACATCCGCCTCGGTATTCAGAGCAAGCGGGACGGTAATATCATTCCCGCAGCGCGTGCAGACGCCGCCCACATAGTCGTGTCCGGCCGGGACGATTACGGTATAGCTGTCGCCGCAGTACTCGCACGTATAACGTAGCTCCCCGCCCGCCTCACAGGCAGCCTCTGTGATTGCTTCTGGCATATAGTTGTGCTGGAGCGAGCACACCACTTGGAAGGTGCCAGGCATGTAGTTATACATACTTACACCAATATAGTAAGTTTTTCCTCCAATCAGCTCCGCACCAATCGAGAAATTCCAGTCTGGGCCGCTATCGTCGTCGTCGGCAATGATGTTACCGTCTTCATCAAACAGATAGCAATAGGTATCATAATCGCCTGCAGAAGAGATCTGATACCATTCGGTCTTCTCCGGCGTAAAGCGGAAATAGCACCATTCACCATTTGAAGCAAATGCATCCGCCTCGGTATTCAGAGCAAGCGGGACGGAAATATCATCCCCGCAGCGCGTGCAGACGCCGCCCACATAGTCGTGTGCGATAGCAGGTACCTCGTCCATAATATAGTAGTCGCCGCACTTGGAGCAGGTGTAGGTGGTGTAGCCGGGTTCCGTGCAGGTGGGCTCTGTGATCACGACATTACTGTATTCATGCTCGCAAGTGCCATCGAGGGTCAGAGACTTCAGCATGACAGTATAGCCCTCTGTCATGCCGGTATAGGCATCGATGTAGAGCTTGTCCGCTTCAATTCCGGTATCCTCATAGCAAAAAATATCGTAAAATTCTTCGCCATCGTCACTGCGACTGCAGATATAGTCATCGCCATTCTTAGAAATTCTGAACCAGTGGATTTCGTTGCGGCCTATACCAGGCGTGGAATTCATTTCAGCATTGTCAGCGGTTATCATGCCATCGATACGCAGGAAGTTTTGCAATGTGGCATCACCGCCACGAATACCGGCCATGTTCTGGTAGTCGTCGCCCTCAGCGGCATAGAAGCCGAAGAACTGATAGTAGCCATTGCGTGCGCCGGACAGATTCACATCAAAGGCCAGTGTTGCAGTCCAGTCGCCCTCTACAGGAACCGCAACGACATCCTTCGGGGTGATTGCGGCGTTTCCGGAGAGCTGCCCGTTACAGGGTTCAAAGGCATCCTTGGTTGTAACCATGTACAGGCCTGCTCCCTCGATTATTTCTGTAGCGTCGGGATTTATGACCTCAAATTTTTCAGCCGATTCGGGATCCGTAAAGTCAATGATGTTTCCAGCGCACAGGGCAACAGGCGCATTTGCTGCCGGAGACTTATCATCATTGGCTGCGCTGCTCGCGGCATAGGTGATCGGCGACACGGACAGCAGCATACATACTACAAGCAGTATACAAATGACTCTCTTTTTCATAATTTTTCCTCCTTAATTCTAAAAAATTTTGACAACGTGAACATCGCAGACCCGTCGCACGGAGGCAAATATTTCTAACATTGAAAGGATCTACACGCCCAGTATATGAAATATTTTCTAAGAAGTCAAGGAAATAAATGGAAAATACGTCAATTCGACAAAATTTTATTTTTTTCTATATTTACTTTAAATATTCTCAATTTCATTATAAAAATCAAGCCCGGCAAAACAAGCAGTGTGGCGTAAAATCAGATAGATTTCATGAATTTGCTACAAATGAAATCGGCGGCAGGGAATATTCCTGCCGCCGTGCGTCTGTTATGCATAGATGAAATCATTATGAACGGTTCGCGTTGCCGTTTCCCGGACTGCGTTCATAAGCTGCACCCAAAGCATTTGATCCTCCGCTTTGCGGTGCTGTTGGAGATTGCGAAGCTACCGCTGTCCCCTGATGCCAATGGGTTTGCGCTCTCGTATTTCAGCCATATTTCCACTATATTTCCATAATAACCGGGAGAATCATGGGGTTTCGTTTGGTGTTCTTATAGAGGAAGGCCGAGAGGTCGCTCTTCATGGCGGCTTTGATGGTGGCCCAGTCGCTGATGTTCTTGCTCTGGCAATAGTCGAGCGAATCTGTGCAGATCATCCGCATTGCCTCGATTAAGTCGTCGTTTTCCTTCACATGGACAAAGCCACGGGTGATGATATCCGGGCCGGTCAGCAAAGAGCCATCCTCACTTGAAAGATTGACGCAGATTACGATCATGCCGTCCTGGGCCAGATGCTTGCGATCCCGCAGCACCACAGACCCCACATCGCCCACACCGGTGCCGTCCACAAAGACGCGGCCGGCGGTGACTGTCTGGTCGGAGAGCTTGCAGGTCCTGGCGGTACACTCAATCACGCGGCCTATGTCGGCAATCAGAATGCGCTTCGGCGACATCCCCATCATTGTGGCAAGCTGGGCGTGCTTTTGCAGGTGACGCTGCTCACCGTGTACCGGGATAAAGTACTTGGGCTTCGTAAGCGCGTGAAGAATCTTCAGCTCCTCCTGGCAGGCGTGGCCAGAGGCGTGGAGGCCCTCAAGCTTGTCGTAGATCACATCCGCGCCCTTGCGGTATAGCTCATTAATGATGCGGGAGACCGCCTTCTCATTGCCCGGAATGGCGGAAGCGGAAATGATCACCCGGTCGCCGGGCTGAATGTCTATCTGCCGATGGCTGGAAAAGGCCATACGGTAAAGCGCGGACATATTCTCACCCTGAGAGCCGGTAGAGACCACCACAACCTTGTGTCTCGGCAGAGATTTGATCTGTGCCAGCTCCACCAGGGT
>JAZLFG010000010.1:0-8611 GCA_045615685.1 Faecousia sp. | reverse complement strand
GTGAATTCTTCACCGTCGGAGGTGCGGTAGCAGGTATAGGTGGTACCCTCCTTCACGATCCGGAACCAGTAGGTACCGCTGGAACCAAGGCCGGGGCTGGACTTAATGCCGTCGGTGTCTGCGGTGACTTCGCCGTCTACGCGGAGGAAGTTTTGCAGATCGTTGTTACCGCCGCGGATACCGGCCATGTTCTGATAGTCTTCGCCTTCGCTGGCGTAGAAGCCGAAGAACTGGTAGTAGCCGTTGCTGGCGTTTGCCTGGCTGAAATCAAATTCCAGGGTGGCCGTCCAATCGCCCTTTACGGGCAGGACAACCGCATCCTTCGGGTTGGTGGCCTGATCGCCGGAGTTCTGGCCGTTGCAGGGCTCAAAAGCATCGCGGGTAGTGATCATGTAGAAACCTTCGCCCTCACGAATCTCGCTGACATCCTGGTTGACAATCTCAAAGCGGCTGGCAGAGGCCGGATCGGTGAAGTCGATCACATCCATATTGACGTTGCCGGGCGTGGGCTCTGGCTCAATGGGATCAATTTCATGCTCACCGCCGTCCTCGGTCAGAAGCAGATCATAAGAATCCGTGAGCTTGAGCTCGTCGTAGGAAATATTCAGGGCATTGTTGCTGTTGCCGTTGGTGGCAAGGATACCGATCTTCGGCTCTTTCAGAGTGACAGTGGTGCTGCCGAGGTTCTTGAATTCGGCAGAGCCATCGGTGGCCCAGAAGGCGCGATAGGTGTTGCCTTCCTTTTTCAGCTTGAGCCAGATGGTATTATTGGCGGCGGCAATGTTTTCCTCTACTTCAAGGGCGTCATAGAACAGGTCGGAGTAGCTGCCGCTGCGCTCCACACCGGCCGAGGCACGGCGGTAGGAGCCACCGCTATTGACGAATTCTACATCGACTTTGATGTAGTTGCTATCGTCCTGATAGACGATGAGGCCGCCCTGCTGGGTTGTCTGAGAGGGAATCGCGGAGAAGGTCAGCTTAGTGACAGCTTCCCAGTCGCCGTTGCCAGCGTTGCGAAGAAGGATGTTCTTGGCACTGTTGTCGCTGCTCTTGATCTCGCCTTTGGAGGTGGTGATGGTCAGAGCGCCATTTTGCATGGACCAGTTGTTCGCATCCTCACGAACCCATGTCCAGTCTGAGGAGGGGGCGCTGCCGTCGAAATCCTCGGCGAAGGCGGCGCTTCTGGCAAAGTTGACCGTATAGGTCTTGCTTGCCTTGCCGTTCTTTACGGAGATGGTTGCCTTGCCGGGGAGTTCGGTGGCCTGTGTGATACTCACAGTGGCTTCAGCGTCCTCGGCGACGGCGGTAATGTAGGGAGGATTCACAACGGCTTCGCCGACCATCACGGCGTATTCGTTGGTGTCGGGATCAAAGCTGTCGATGGCAATATCATTGGCCTTGAGTGTAGCCAGGTTGGCGTCCTCCACGAAGTTGAAGGTGTAGGTCTTGGTGAGAGGGCCGAAGGGGCCTTCGCGGGTGACCTTCACCACAGCCTGGGTATCGGAGTTGGAGATGATCTCATAGCTGCCGACGGCGCTATCCTTGCGCAAGAACTCGACAGCGCTGATCTCATGGGAAATCCCGGCGGGTACGGGGATCGAATAGGCCGTTGCGACCGGGAAGAACATATTGGAGAAGGGAGAACCGGCAGCGTCGGCGATGTTGCCGCCCGCCGCATTGTAACGGCTGTAGCGGGAGTCGCTGTTGGGCAGGTTGCCGGGACGGGTCTTATTGAACGAGTCCACGCTGAGGTCGAAGCCCTGGTAGACCTTCTTGTTTTCCCCACTGCCAAGGGTGATGGCAATGGACAGCAGACCGTCATCCACGGGCTTGTCGAGGCCGTTGTTGGCCTGCCAATAGCCGCTGTAGTAGTCACGCCATTCGCTGGCGTCGATCTCCTGTCGCCAGAGCTTCTCGGTGACTTCGTTGTAGCGGCGCTGGTCGATCTTGCCCTCCAGAGAGGCCCAGGCGTCCCGCATCCAGGAGACGTACTGCACGCCCATCTGCATCAGGTAGACTGCCTCTTCCCAGAAGGTGCGGCCACTTTGCATTTCATAGTCCCAGGGAACATGGTGGAACCAGAGCAGCAGGTTTTCCGGTGTGGTCTCGATGTCGTTATAGAGAGCGGCCACCTCCGGTGCGTACTGCCCGGCCAGGTTGCTGCCCATCTGCATGGCGGCGGAGGACAGCTCCTCATGGTTCGTGCGGTTGTAGCCGACGCCGACGCCGTCTACGCGGCTATAGTAGGCGGGGCTCCAGTCGTCACGGATAGAGCCGCCGTTGTAGATGATCTGAGAAGGGTTGGGGAAGTAGTGCGTTCCGGTGCCGGTCATCTGGTGCCCGACGCCGAAGGGGGTCTGATAGCTCACAAGCGCCTCATAGGAGCCCATCATCATTGCCACGATGGTGTCTACAACTTCATCATCGTTGCTCCAGGTCATGCGAACCCAGTCCTTGGCAATGTCCTCGGCGTTGAGCGTCCAGTCCCAGGCCTGGCGGCCAAAGGAGAAGAAGTTTGCCTGAGAGAAGTGGTTGCCGGTCATGTTGGGGGAGTTACCCAGATTGTTGACGCCAACGATGGCTGTATCCACCTGGCCCTGAGCGGTGCCGTCGAGGATTTCACCCACCAGGGTGCCCTTGCCTTCTGCGTAGGTGTCGGTCTTGAAGATTTCTTCCCATTCTGTGCCGAGGTAGCACAAGGAGACATGGTGGCCGGTGTATTCCTGGGTGATCTGCACCTCAATGGCCTGATTGGTGTTGTCCATTGCGCCGAACATGGGATGTACCGGCTCCCGGCCCTGGAAGTCCAGAGGTCCGTTCTTAGTTTGGACGAACACATTGTCACCAAAGCCGCGATCTGTCGCGTCATTGATCGGCTTGAATTCCATGTAGGCTCTCTTAAGACGGTCCACGTCCACGCTGGCATTGTAGACGAAGGTGCGCCAGAATAGAGTCATCTTGTTTTCCAGGCCGTCGTTGACCTTAGAGAGCGCCTGACCCATGCCATAGGCGCCGTCGCCATGGTCATAGCCGTAATCCTGGGGGCCGGGCTGGCCTTCGGAGTTGGCCTTGACGGTGTAGCCGACGAAATCGGGGATACGGGAGCGGATCTGCTCCGTTTTCTTTGTCCACCAGTTCTGGAAGCTGGCGTCATATGGATTGTTGGCGTTGTTGCCGGAAATCTTGGACGGGCCGCCTGCGTCAGTGTCTGCGGAGGTATTGCAGTTGGATTGGGTGGCAGAGATATAGCGGACGGACAGACCAATATGTACACCATAGGGACGAAGGGCGTCTGCCAGAGCCGCCTCCATCAGAATGTAGTTTTCACTCAGGTAGTTATAGTCTGCGTTGACGTTGTTGATGGTGATCTCATTAATACCAACGCTGGCGCACATTCTCGCAAAGATGATATAGCGATCCAGAATTTGCGGCAAGCGGTTGGAGCTGCTGTTGGAGGAGAAGCAGAAGATGGAGCCGTCGCCGCCGGTGGAGCTGCCCTCACCGGTGGCATTGGTGCCGGCGTAGAGACGCTCGGTGTCCCAGTTGTTGAGGCGGCGGTGGTTGACCTTGGGCTGGTCAGAAATGTTGAGATTCTTCACCGTCTTCTGAGTCTGCATCAGGCGCAGGAAGGTGTAGGTGCCATAGAGTGCGCCGATTTCCGTATTGGCGGCAATGACGGTGGCAGCCTTACCACCCAGGGTGACGGAGCGGATCAGATAGCCCTCATTGCCGACGGCCTCCAGATCCTTCCCAAGATTCAAGGAGGCGATCAGCGGGGAGCTTTCGGGAGTACCCACAACCACAGCACCGTCGGCGCTGACAGCGTCGGCATAGGGAACCTTGTTGCCAAGCAGACTTTCAAAGGCACGGGATAGCTCCAGACGCGCAGCTTCCAGTGTGGTAGTGGGGATGATTTCCTTGGAGTCAGCGGGCTGCTGGGGTGTCCACTCCACGCCATTTCTGGAATGACGGTAGGTGGGATTTGCGTCGTAGTTCTGCACGATGATGGCTGTAGCAGCCGCACGATATTCTGCCAGACGGGCTTCGTCACGGATCAGACGATAGTTGAGCCAGAGCTGAGAACCGTCGTAGTCATCCGCGATTTCTTTTGCCACATCTGCCGCTGTGGCCGGAAGTACAACCATGGACAGGAGCAGACTGAGGGTGAGCAAAAGGCATAAAAGACGAGACAGGCGTTTCATAGATAATCCTCCTATTTTTTCTTTTTTTGAAAAACGATGAAAAAGTCAGCGTCCTCCTTTCTTTGCAGAAGTGAGAAAAAATGATATTTTTGTAATACAGCCTGACGCAACACACAGTGCATGAAGACCGTATAAAACGACAGGTCAAATTATAAGAAACACTACGCCCAAAAACCGGAAGCTATTTGACGTCATCCTCTCCGAAGAGTGTGCTATAATAGTCATATGCCAGCACTCCGCGGGAAAAAGAGATTTTATTCGCAACAATGGCCTTAATTCGGCTCACATAGTCATCCGTTACTGAGGCACCCTCGGCGGGGGTAAAGGTACCGAAGCTGGTGCTATAGTAGCCCTGCTCTGTCAGCCAGCTATAGTCCGGCCAGATGACCAGGGGTGACTGGTTGGAGAACACGTCCCGCCCCACCAGCAGGCGGGAGTCATATTCCAGACCGAAGAGGTTGGAAAGGGTTGGCACAATATCGAGACTGTAAACCGGGTCCTTCACCACAATGGGGCTTTCCTTTTCCAGGCAGCCGCTCCAGATAATCAGGGCAGAGTGATCCTGCTGGGTGTTGAGAATGGGATCGTATCCATAAAGATCAATCAAATAATTCTGGCTGGTTCCCCAGGCATCGCTTTTTTCCAGCGCATATGGGTAATGGTCTGTAGACAAAACAATCACCGTGTCATCGGCGATTCCGGCCTCTTCCAACTGTTTTACCAGGGAGGCCATGGCGTATTCCAGCTCCATATTTGCACTATAGTAACACCGGACCGCGTCGGGGACATCCATATCTGCCACGACTTCGTAATTCTTTTTCGACATGGCGTTGCCCTGCTGGTTGTAGTTGCCATGACCGGAGACCGTCATATAGTAGATGCTGAAGGGCTGTTTGTCGATATACTGGGGTACCGTGAAGTCGATCATCTCCAGGTCGCTTTCAGGCCAGCAGCTCGCCACCCCCTCCTCCATGCCGTTGCCTAGGCCCAAAAAGGTGGAGTAGCCCATATTTTGGTGGGTTTTGTCTCGGTCATAGTAGGTGTAGGTGTTGTTGTGGTAAGCGGCTGAGAAGTAGTTTTGTCGCTGAAGCTGATTGCCAAGGGTGAAGTACATATTGTGGCCGACAGTATCCAGAATGCTGCGTACCCCGTTGGTGGGGACAAGTCCGGTGAAATTGGAATATTCGCCGGTGGAGGTGCTGCCGCCCCAGGCGGGCTGATAGTAGTCCTCGAACACAATGCCCTTGTTAGCCAGGCGATAGAGGGTGGGTGTTCGGACTGGGTCAATGACTTCTTTGGAGAAGGCCTCTGCGGTAATGAGAATCAGATTTTTTCCTTTAAACAGGCCGGTGTATGCATTCGTTCGGTCTGGACGCAGGGTTGCAACGTAGGAATGAAGCTCGGCGATGGAGGCGTTGGAGGTTTCCTCTGCCAGAGCAGCAAAATCAATATCCAGCTTGTGGTAGCGCTTTTCCGATGTGGTGTTCGGCGTTTCGGGGGAAGTCTCGTTTGGTGTTCCTGAAATCGTCTCATCCGGTTCTTCCGTGAGATCATCATTGCTTTCCTGAAGCTGGAAGGCGATCTGCTGATTTTGATTGCCGGAATAGCGAATATTCAGGCGGCAGCCGGTCAGAAGGCCAAAGGTATGGCAGGCAGCGTCGAAGGAGTACTCTTCCTTGTAGCGAAGCTTGTCCGGGGAGAGATTCACGATCAAACTTCCTAAGCCAAAACAGACGACTGCCAGCACAACACAGATGATGGTATACACGACCGTCCGAGGCCCGAAGGCGCGGCGGGCCTTGCCAAACAGGGCATAGAGAAGCACCGGCAGGAGGAAGAGGACAATGACCCAAAACCTTCGGAAAATGAGCTGAAAAACGATCCCCTTAAACTCCGCAGCCACATTGCCGCCGCCAGTCAGGATGGAGTCCAGGGTCATGTAGGTCTGGTAAGAGGTGTACAGAAAATACTGGGTGGCGAACAGAATGCCCAGGATCGTCAGCAGCAAGCAGATGACTGTCCGTTTGCCCCGCCAGCTGCTGAGAAGCTCTGCCACGGCACAAACGAGTGAGCTGTAGCACATAGTGAAAAACAGCACAATAAAAAACCGAGCAAAGGTCAGCATCCATCCGGTCAATACCTGGAGCAAAAGCTCCTGATAAAAAATCACGGCAAGAAAAAAGAAAAAAACACGGCAATGGCTGTGGAAGCTTTCACTTTTGAGGAACGAATTTGATCGCATTGCGTATCACCCGTCGTTTAAAAATGATATTTTATTTATTATACCACATTTTGTCGAAAAAGAGAAACATGAATTCTACCAAAAAGAAAAAACCGCAAGCGCGAAACCTGCGGATTTGGGCTGCATTGCCGGCTAGCGGATGGCACAGTGGCGCTTGGACTTTTTAGTCTGTCTTTTGCATAGTGAGATGATACTTGGCGTAAGGGTATTACAGGGATGGGTGCAATTACTTGCACAATTTTTATGAAATATATGAAAATAATATACGTTATATTGATATTTTTATCACTTGTCTAGTGACAATTGTACCGAAAGCTGTTATGCTTATTCATATCGTTGTGCTTATAACGCTTTTTGGTGGGAAATGTTTTTGAAATAAAGGAGGAAGGCATTTATGGGAAAATATGTAATGGCATTGGACGCCGGTACGACTTCCAATCGCTGTATTCTGTTTAACGAGCGTGGAGAGATGTGCTCGGTTGCCCGGAAGGAATTCACCCAGATCTACCCAAAGCCGGGCTGGGTTGAACACGATCCCAAAGAAATTTGGGCCACACAGCTTGGTGTTGCCCGGGCGGCCATGGAAAAGATTGGCGCAACAGCGGAGGATATTGCCGCCATCGGCATCGCCAATCAGCGGGAAACCACCATTGTTTGGGATAGGAATACCGGCGAGCCGGTATACAACGCCATCGTTTGGCAGTGCCGCCGCACGGCGGAATACTGTGATAGCCTGAAGGCGAAGGGACTTGTGGAATTTGTTCGCGCCAAGACCGGACTAGTCATTGACGCCTACTTCTCCGGCACCAAGGTGCACTGGATTTTGGAGAATGTACCCGGTGCGAGGGAGCGGGCGGAGAAGGGGGAGCTGCTCTTCGGCACTGTGGATGGGTGGCTGATTTGGAATCTGACCGGCGGTAAGGCGCATGTCATTGACTACTCTAACGCCTCGCGTACCATGCTCTTCAACATCAATACCCTGGCGTGGGACGAGGATATTCTTGCTGAGCTGAATATCCCCAAGTGTATGCTCCCAAAGGTCATGCCCTCCTCCGGGATATACGGCGAGACGGAGCCGGAATTCTTTGGCGCACCTATCCGCATCGCAGGTGCGGCTGGCGACCAGCAAGCGGCACTGTTCGGACAGACGTGCTTCCATCCCGGCGAAGCGAAGAACACCTACGGTACTGGTGCATTCTTACTGATGAACACCGGCGATCAGCCAATCTTCTCCAACAACGGTCTGGTCACCACCATCGCCTGGGGCCTCGATGGCAAGGTCGAGTATGCGCTGGAGGGCTCGGTATTTGTGGCAGGCGCTGCCATCCAGTGGCTGCGCGATGAGATGAAGCTGGTGGAATCCTCTCCCGACTCGGAGTTCTATGCCGCCAAGGTCAAGGATACCAACGGCTGCTATGTGGTGCCCGCCTTCACCGGCCTGGGTGCACCCCACTGGGATCAGTACGCACGCGGCACGATTGTGGGGTTGACTCGTGGCGTCAATAAAAACCATGTGATTCGTGCCACGCTGGAATCCCTTGCCTATCAGGTCAACGATATTCTCAGCGCCATGCAGGCTGACTCCGGCATCCGCTTGGCAGCCCTCAATGTCGATGGCGGTGCTTCGGCCAATAACCTCTTGATGCAGATGCAGTCCGACATCTCTGGTGCTCCCGTACAGCGTCCTATCTGTGTGGAGACCACCGCCATGGGTGCAGCCTATCTGGCGGGGCTGGCTGTGGGCTATTGGGCCAACAAGGATGACGTAGTGAATCACCGCGCCATAGATCGAGTCTTCCGGCCAGAAATCTCCGGGGAAGAGCGGGCGGCTAAGGTCAAAGGCTGGAATAGGGCAGTCCAATGTGCCTTTGGCTGGGCCAAAGAGGAATAATATTTTATAACATTTATGGTTCGTACATAGGAAGAAAAAATCCCAAAATATCAAAACGGCCGCCCCCCCCTGGAGAGGAGTCGGCCGCCAGCGTGTCAAAAAAGTCTTTTTGACACGCTGGGGCGTTTTTCAAAACTTCGAAGAAGTTTTGAAAGACGGTTTGATTGAACGCGAAGGGCGGGCCTTGCCCCCCTTCACTCTTCCCCCTGCGACTCAGTCATCCAGACTTTAGCGGCTTTTTTGACAGTCTGTCTTCCGCCCCGGCAAAGCCGGGGC
>JAZLFG010000009.1:0-3132 GCA_045615685.1 Faecousia sp. | reverse complement strand
CCGCTATACCCAGATGCCCGCCTACGGTAGCGAGTTCGCGGCCCGCGTCTTTAAAATTTCCCGCGATGCCCAGGGCGCCCGTCTGACCCACCTAAAGCTTACCGGCGGCAGCCTACGGGTGCGAACACCCCTGACCTATCTGAGCGATGCCGGCGCAAAAATGGAGGAGAAGGTGCAGGCCATCCGCGTCTACTCCGGCGAGAAATTCACGGCCGCCGAGACCTTGGAGGCCGGCAGCGTGTGCGCCGTGGTCGGACTCACCGCCACTTGGCCCGGGCAGGGTCTTGGTGCTGCCCCGGAGGCGAGAAAGCCTCTTCTGGAGCCGGTGCTCAGCTACCGCATCGTGCTGCCCCCCGGGGTGGATGCACGCACCATGCTGCCAAAGCTTCGCCTTTTGGAGGAGGAGGATCCGCAGCTTCACATTGTCTGGCAGGAGCGGTTGCAGGAAATCCACGTGCAGCTCATGGGCGATGTGCAGATAGAGATATTATGTAAACTAATCGAGGAACGGTTTGATGTAGAAGTCACCGTGGATGCCGGACGCATCCTCTACCGCGAGACCATCGCCGCGCCCGTGGAGGGGGTGGGGCATTTTGAGCCTCTGCGCCACTATGCGGAGGTGCATCTTCTCATCGAGCCTCTCCCGCAGGGCAGTGGCCTCCAATTTGCCAGCGATTGCAGCGAAAATGTGCTCGATCGCAACTGGCAGCGGCTGATTTTGACCCATCTGATGGAAAAGCCCCATCTGGGCGTGCTGACCGGCTCTCCCCTGACGGACGTTCGCTACACCCTCAAATCCGGCCGCGCCCATCTCAAGCACACCGAGGGCGGCGACTTCCGCCAGGCCACCTACCGGGCTGTGCGGCAGGGCTTGATGCACGCGAGAAGCGTGCTTTTGGAGCCTTGGTATCAATTCCAGCTCTCGCTGCCCATGGAGCACCTGGGCCGGGCCATGAGCGACATTCGCACCATGAACGGCACCTTTGATCCGCCCCAGGCCCACGACGACCGGATGCTTCTGTCCGGCAGCGCACCGGTGGCCTGTATGCGCAACTATGCCCGGGAGCTCAGCGCCTACACCCATGGGCAGGGGCAGCTTAGCTGCTTCGTATCCGGCTACGCGCCTTGCCATGACGCCTCCCGGGTGATCGCGGAGACGGGCTACGATCCCTTGAGCGATTTGGAAAATACGCCCGATTCCGTCTTCTGCGCACACGGCGCAGGGTTCAACGTCCGCTGGGACAAGGTGCCGGACTATATGCATCTGGAAAGCTGCGTCAAGCCCCTCCAGGCCGACGAGCCCATCCTTCGCCGCAAAAATCTCGACCTGGATGACAAGGAGCTGGAGGCCATCATGGAGCGGGAATTTGGCCCCATCCGCCGCAAGGCCTACGGCACCCCCCAGCGAAGGCCGGAGCTTCAGGGCAGAACCCTTCCCGACCAGCAAAAGCTCCAATATCTGATTGTGGACGGCTACAACGTGATCTTCGCCTGGGATGGCCTTCGGGAGCTGGCGGAGTACGATCTGGAGAGTGCCCGGCGCGAGCTCATTCACCTGCTGATCAACTACCGGGGCTTCACCAACTGCGAGCTGGTGCTGGTATTCGACGCCTACCGGGTGCCGGACAATCCCGGCTCCAAAACCGTTCGGGACGGGGTGCGCATCGTCTACACCGCCCAGGGCGAGACGGGGGATATGTATATTGAGCAGCTCGCCAACCACATTGGCAGGAACCACAATGTCCGGGTGGTCACCAGCGATGCGCTGGTGCAGATTTCGGCGCTGCGCTCGGGCATTTTGCGGGTCAGTGCGGCAGAATTCGAGCAGGAGCTGCTGCGTACCAACGATCAGATTGCCTCGCTTCTGCGTGCGCTGCGGGCAAAGCCGATGCGGATGCACTCGCTGATCATCCGTGACACCCGCAAAGGAGATGGCAACGATGGACAATGATCTGCTTCGCCGTGCGCTAGACCTTTCCCACCGGGCGGAGAAATATGCCACGCCCACCAACACCGGCTTTCTCACCCCGGCCCAGCAGCAGGAGCTGCGCACACTCCGGGACGTCTCACCGCTTTTTCATGGTGGCGGCGAGGACTGCGAGCGCCAGGTTGCCTTCTTTCTGCCCTCCTGGCAGACGCCGGAGGCGCTGGCGCCGGAGGAGGCCATCTCCGCGCTTCGCATTACGGCTGCCTTCGGTACCCCCGGCCACCGGGACTATCTGGGGGCGATTCTGGCCCTGGGGGTACGGCGGGAATGCCTGGGGGACATTCGCATGGCTGACGAGACGGCCTTCCTTTTTTGCCTTTCCAACATGGCGGATTATTTGGCGCAAAATCTTGAAAAGGTGGGAAGAATTGGCGTAAAGGCCAAAAAAATTCCCCTTTCTGAGGTGCCATCCCCCCAGCGCCAATATAAAAGCGTTCGCTTTACCGTGCAAAGCCCGCGCCTGGACGCGGTGTGCGGCGGGATGTTTGGCTTATCCCGCACCAGCGCCAGTGCGCAAATTCTACAGGGCAACGTGTGCGTCAACTATCTGCCCTGCCTCAAGCCGGACGCACCTCTGCACCCCGGGGATGTGATTTCCCTCAGGGGCAGCGGCAAGGGCACCCTGTGCGAGTCCGGCGGCGTCTCCCGAAAGGGACGGCAGTTTATCAGCGCAGCGCTTTGGAAATGAAAAAATCCCGGGACGTGGCCTTCTACCACGCCCCGGCTGTTTTATTTTACATCCAATTTTTTGCGTGCAAGCTGTCTGCTGTCTTTCTGGTTGCGGCGGCAGAGCTGCCGCCGCGCATCTCTCCACCGGAGCGATGTATTTGATTGTTCGAGTCCCACAAAACAAATTTCCCAATTCCCCCGAATTGCGGGGAAATTGGCAGACTGTCAAAAAAGCCGCGAAAGCCTGGATGACTGAGTCGCAGGGGGAAGAGTAAAAGGGGGGCAAAGCCCGCCCTTCGCGTGCAATCAAACCGTTTTTCAAAACTTTTTCAAAGTTTTGAAAAACGCCCCAGCGTGTCAAAAAGATGTTTTTGACACACCAACACAGGGGACGCCAACACAGGGGACGGTTCTCTGTGTCGTACGACACACCAACACAGGGGACGGTTCTCTGTGTCGTACGACACAGTGAACCG
>JAZLFG010000008.1:0-6435 GCA_045615685.1 Faecousia sp. | reverse complement strand
GCCATGCTGGGTCTTTCGGATCACTCGGGCGACATTATGCGCACGGTGGATAAGCTCGATAAGATCGGCGCGGAGAATGTCCGGATTGTGTTGACGGAGGACGACGGCATTTCCGACGAGAAGGCAGCCGAAATTCTGCGCTTCATCGCCATCCGCGGCAGCAACGCCCGGGTTCTGGAAGCCCTGGAGACGTACCGTGGACGAAATGAACTGTTTGACGAAGGCCTGGAGGAGCTTTCCACTGTGGTGCGGTATCTGGGTGCGTTCGGTGTCCCAGAGGATAATCTCGCCGTCGATCTGACCATTGCCCGTGGCCTCGACTACTATACCGGCACCGTCTACGAGACAAGCATGCTCGACCACCCGGAGATTGGCTCGGTGTGCTCCGGCGGTCGCTACGATAATCTGGCCGCCTACTACACCGACCGGCAGCTTCCCGGTGTGGGCATTTCCATCGGCCTGACGCGGCTGTTTTATGTGCTGGGAGAGCAGGGAATGCTGAATCCCGAGCTGCCCACCGCCCCGGCGGATGCCCTGGTGCTGCCGATGGGGGAGGATTTGACCCCGGCCATTGCCCTTTCCACGGCGCTCCGGGAGAAGGGCTTGCGCATTCAGCTCTACACCGAGGCCAAAAAGTTCAAGGCCAAAATGCAGTATGCCGACCGGCTGGCCATTCCCTATGTCATTTTCCTGGGCGAGGACGAGATCGCTCAGGGCAAGTGCTCTGTGAAGTCGCTTGCCACCGGTGTTCAGCAAACCATGACGGCGGACGAGGCCGCCGCGTATATCCGTGAGGGGCTGTCCGAGCGCATGGGCGGCAGCGTCATCCGGGAGAAATAACATCCGAAAAGGAGAGATATTGCTATGTTTCAGTCCAGAACCCATACCTGCGGCGAGCTGCGGCTTTCCGACGCCGGGCAGCAGGTGACGCTGACCGGTTGGATGGAAAATGTCCGCGAGGTCGGCAGCAACTTCGCCTTTGTCATCCTGCGCGATTTCTATGGCACGACCCAGCTTGTGGTGGAAAACGAGGAAATGATGGCCATCATTAAGTCCGTCCACAAGGAATCCACCCTCCAGGTTACCGGCATCGTCCGGGAGCGTGCCAGCAAGAATCCCAAGCTGCCCACCGGCGATATTGAAGTAGCCCCCACTGCCATCGAGGTGCTTGGCCGCTGCCGCTACAATGAGTTGCCCTTTGAGATCAACCGCAGCCGCGACGCCGATGAAATCCAGCGCCTGCGCTACCGCTATCTTGATCTGCGCAATCCCGCAGTCAAGAAGAACATTGTCCTGCGCTGCAATGTCATTGCCGCCTTGCGCGAGGCCATGCTGCGCCACGACTTCCTGGAGATTACCACTCCCATCCTGACGGCCTCCTCTCCCGAGGGTGCGCGGGACTATCTGGTGCCCGCCCGCAAGCATCCCGGAAAATTCTATGCCCTGCCCCAGGCGCCGCAGCAGTTCAAGCAGCTGCTTATGACGGCGGGCTTCGACCGCTATTTCCAGATCGCCCCCTGCTTCCGCGATGAAGACGCGCGCGGCGACCGCAGCCCCGGTGAATTCTACCAGCTTGATATGGAGATGGCCTTTGCCGGGCAGGACGACGTTTTTGCCATCATCGAGGACGTGCTGCCTCCGATCTTTGCCAAGTACGGCACCTATTCCATCGCCTCTGAGGCCCCCTTCCGCCGCATCTCCTTTAATGACTCCATGGAAACCTACGGCACCGACAAGCCCGACCTTCGCATCGACCTGACGGTGCAGGATATGACCGAGCTGGTGCAGGGCATTGACTTTGCCCCCTTCGCCCCGGGCAACACCGTCAAGGCTGTGGTTGTCTCCGACTGCACATTGGCGAGGAAGGCCATCGACAAGGTCATGGCAGAGGTAGAGGTGCAGGCAGGCTCCCGCCCCATGTGGTTCCGGCTGGACGAACAGGGTACCCTCGTGGGCGGCATCAGCAAGTTCCTTCTCGACCGGCAGCAGCAGGTGGTGGACGCGCTCGGCCTCAAACCGGGCTGCCTGGTGGGTGTGAGCGCGGGCAAGAAGCTCTCCGCGCAGAAGACCGCCGGCGTCATCCGCAATAAGCTGGGTGCGGCAGTACCCGGCCATATGGACAAGGAGCGCTATGAATTCTGCTGGATTGTGGACTTCCCGATGTACGAGATTGGCGAGGAATCCGGCGAGCTGGAATTTTGCCACAACCCCTTCTCCATGCCCACCGGCGGCAAGGCTGTGCTGGAGCAGGCAGAGCGGGGAGAGCTCGACCCCCTCACCATCTGTGCCGACCAGTACGACCTGGTGTGCAACGGCGTGGAGCTTTCCTCCGGCGCGGTTCGCAACCATGATCCCGAGATTATGATCAAGGCCTTCCGCCTGGTGCGCCTGGGCGAAGAAGATGTAAAGGCCAAGTTCCCCGCCATGTACAATGCCTTCTGCTACGGTGCGCCCCCTCACGCGGGCATTGCCCCTGGCGTGGATCGCATGGTCATGCTGCTGGCAGGGGAGGACTCCATCCGGGAGATCATTCCCTTCCCCATGAACAAGAACGCCCAGGATGTTATGATGGGCGCACCCTCCACCGTGGAGCAGCGGCAGCTGGATGAGCTGCACATTTCGCTGGTGGAGCCGGAATAAGGATGGATCGTGCAATGCAGGCCCTGCGCTGTAGCCTTGTGGATACGGCGCAGCTTGCCTACAGAGAAAAGCTTTTCTCCGGCACCTCGGGGAATCTCAGCGCCCGGCTTGGGGATTTGATGCTCATCACGCCCACCAGTGTGCGTTATGAGGTGCTTGCGCCTGAGGACATTGTGGCAATGCGTCTGGACGGGACGGTGGTGGAGGGAACCTGTGCGCCCTCATCCGAGTGGCGAATGCACGCGGCAGTCTATCGGGAATTTCCCCAGCTTCTTGCCCAGGTGCACACCCATTCTCCCTATGCGACGGCATTTGCCGCCGCCCGCCGCCCGATTCCGGCCTGCCTGATCGAGCAGGCGGCCTTTCTGGGAGGCGAGGTGCCCTGCGCACCCTATGCGCCTCCGGGGACGGAGGCGCTGGGCCTTTGCTGCGCGAAGACATTGGAGGGCAAGGGCGGCTGCCTGATGAGCAACCACGGCGTCCTGGCAGTGGGAGGCAGTTTGAACGAGGCCCTTTTGCGGGCAGAATATATTGAGGACGCTGCCCACATTTGTCTGCTTTCCATGCAGTTGGGCGGGCCGGTTATCCTATGAATGGAGGAGCTACCATGCAGTTTGACCCGGAAAAGGTGACACGCGATGTGATCGAATGGACGCGGAACTGGTTTCAGACCAACGGCCCGGGGTGCAATGCCGTAGTGGGCATCTCCGGCGGAAAGGATTCGTCCATCGTGGCCGCCATCTGCGCAAAAGCCCTGGGGCCGGAGCGGGTCATTGGCGTCCTGCTGCCCAACGGGGTTCAGCCGGATATTGATGTGGCCCGAGCGCTGGTGGAGTTTCTTGGCATCCGCAGCGTCGAGATCAACATCCAGGCGGCCTTTGATGCAATTTATGGGAGCGTTCAGGCGACGCTGGGTGAGGTCTCCGAGCAGACCCGCCAGAATCTGGCCCCCCGCATCCGCATGACGACCCTCTATGCCGTGTCCCAGTCTCGGAACGGTCGGGTGGCCAACACCTGCAATCTCTCCGAGGACTGGGTGGGCTATTCCACCCGCTACGGCGACAGCGCGGGGGATTTCAGCCCCCTGTCCCAACTGACCGTGCAGGAGATCAAGGCTATGGGAAGCTACCTGGGACTTCCTGCGAAATTTGTGGACAAGCCCCCCATCGACGGGCTGTGCGGCAAGACCGATGAGGAGAACCTGGGCTTTTCCTATGCGGTGCTCGACCGCTATATCCGCACCGGCGAGTGTGACGATGAGAAAATCCGGACTGAGATCGACCGCCGCCACAAAGCCAATCAATTCAAGCTCTCCATGTTCCCCTCCTTTCCCTACGAAGGGCCGGTATTCCCTTCCTGAAAAAACGTATATGTAAAGCAAAACCGGTGCGCTCTGGCGCATCGGTTTTTAATAGACAAGAAAATACTGCGCTAATGCAGTAGCAGAGTGCCGATTTAATGAAAAAAAGTGTTGCAAAAAGAGAAACGCTGCACTATAATAACAACATACCATATTTTGGCCAGAGGGAAGTCCACTGCTGCCAGAATGCACTAAAAAAGAAAGGGAGAACGTTATGAAATCAAAATTTATGAAGAAGCTGCTGATCATCACGGCGTTGGTTGTCGTATTTGCGGCGCTGCTGGTGTTCAATGCCTACGCCTGCACGACGATCTATGTCGGCGGCAATTTGACCGAGGAAGGCGTGCCCATCGTTGCCCGCAGCGAGGACTATGTCAACAGTGCCAGCAAGATTCTCTACATCAGCCCCTCCGGCGAGTACAAGGCTGGCGAACTCTACACAGGCTGCGAAGCCTACGGTACGTTTGAGTGGACCTGGAGCCACGACAGCTACAGATTTACCGCCTTCACCGCAGACATTTTCTACAATGGCACCTGCCCCGAGTGCGGTAAGCCCGGCCATCCCTCCTACACCGAGTCCGGTACCAACGAAAAAGGCGTTACCGTCAGCGCCACCGAGACGATCAACGGCACCACGAAGGTCCGTAATGTGGATCCCTATCGCCGCACCAAGGTAGACGGCAAGGTCGGCATCGAAGAGACGGATCTTCCCACCGTCGTCCTCAGTGAAGCTGCCACCGCCCGGGAGGGTGTGGAGCTGCTGCTGAAGATTTACGACGAGTACGGCTGCTATGGCGGCGCTGG
The DNA here is from genome assembly GCA_045615685.1 of Faecousia sp. GTDB lineage: Bacteria > Bacillota > Clostridia > Oscillospirales > Oscillospiraceae > SVMC01. The sequence goes on along the minus strand of JAZLFG010000008.1, from coordinate 1,631 downwards.
CCTGTTCATCGCCGACCAGAACGAGGTTTGGTACATCGAGAACTGCACCGGTACCCAGTACATTGCCCTCAAGCTCAACAATGACCTGATGTTCTTAGAGCCCAACCTGCCCGTCATCGGCCTCATCGACCTCGACGACAAGGACAACGTCATTGCCTCCGAAAAGCTCATCGAGGTGGCCAAGACGGCCGGTACCTTCGTAGGCAACGAGGAAGAGAACCAGATCGACTTCCGCGCCTCCTATGCCTCCAACTCCGTGAATGCCCGCCTGGTGGACGGCCTGAACTTTGTCAACAACGAATATGGTTACGAGTCCAAGAACCTGACCGACGACAACACCCTCTTCGCCATCTCCAATGTGAAGGACGGCGAGATTGCCCCCCTCTACACCAACATCGCCGCCGACCGTCTCATGACCCCGGACGATATTGCCAACTACTATAAGGTCGATGGCATTGCCAACACCGGCAATACCGACACTGCCTTCTTCCAGCTCTACCCCGACCGTCCGCTGGAGTATGCCACCGTGGAATGGACCTCCATGAGCCACGGCGCATACAACGTCTTCATCCCCTGCTACCCCCTGCTGATGAACCGCGTTTACGAGGGCTACGGCGCTGCCGTGGGCGAAGCCTCCAAGAACGTCAACGAAAAGCCGGAGGGTGCCATGGGCTACCGCACCCGCGCAAACGGCAAGTATGTCGTGCTGCCGGAGAACTGGGATGATTCCTTCTTCTGGAGCTTCGACGCCCTGTCCAACTACATTCTCTACTCCAGCTATGATGATGACCCCGTCACCGACGAGGAGCTTGCCTATGTGCTGGCCCAGTACGCCGCCCTCCAGGAGGAAATTTACGACGAATTCGACGAGCTGAATGCCCAGCTCGGCAGAATGCCCGACAAGACCGGTATCATCGCCCGGAAGGCCGTCACTGCCTATCACGCGAAGATGTCCAAGAAGGCCCACGAGCTGACGCTGGAGCTGATCAACTACCTCACCACCGGCTTCAGAGATGTGGCCAACAGCGAATATTTTAGCGATGCGGTTGTATGGGCCTGCGGCAATGCCATTACCAACGGTATGTCCGAGGGCTTCTTCAGCCCGGAGGGTGGCTGCAATCGTGGCCAGTTTGTGACCTTCCTCTGGAGAGCGGCCGGTTGCCCCGAGCCTGAAGCTCCCGCTGCATTTGAGGATGTGGCTGCCGATGCCTACTATGCCGACGCTGTGGCTTGGGCTGTGGAGAACGGCATCACCAATGGTACCTCTGAGACGACCTTCAGCCCGGAGAAGGCCTGCACCCGCGGCCAGATCGTGACCTTCCTCTGGAGAGCCGCCGGCAACCCCGAGGCCGAAGCATCTGCCGCCTTCGAGGATGTGGACGAGGATGCCTATTATGCCACCGCAGTTGCCTGGGCTGTGGAAAAGGAGATTACCAACGGCACCTCCGAGACCACGTTCAGCCCGGAGAAGGCCTGCACCCGCGCCCAGTGTGTCACCTTCCTGTACCGCAACCAGCCCGAGGAAGCACCCGTAGAAGAAGAAAATTAAACAAAAATTGACGCGGACTGACCTTCGGGTCAGTCGGCGCAGGCTGTCAAAGCCCCCCCTTTTTTTTTTGCAAAAAAAGGGG
>JAZLFG010000007.1:0-12487 GCA_045615685.1 Faecousia sp. | reverse complement strand
GACCGCGAGCTGTTCCGCGACGCCATGCAGGCCATCGGACAGCCGGTGGTGCCCTCCGGCATCGCCAACGACTGCGCCGCCGCCCTGCAAATTGCCGAGGAAATCGGCTATCCCGTCATTGTGCGCCCCGCCTTCACCCTGGGCGGCACCGGCGGCGGCATTGCAGCCGATCCTGAGGAGCTGAAGCTCATTGCACAGATCGGGCTGGATCAGTCCCCGATTACGCAAATTTTAGTAGAAAAAAGCATTGCGGGCTGGAAGGAAATTGAATTTGAAACCATGCGCGACGCCCTTGGCAACGCCATTGCCGTCTGCTCCATGGAAAACTTCGATCCCGTGGGCGTCCACACCGGCGACAGCATCGTGGTTGCCCCCGCTCTGACCCTTTCGCCCAAGGAATATCAAATGCTCCGCACGGCGGCTCTGGATATGGTTTCCGCCATTGGCATCGTGGGCGGCTGCAACTGCCAGTTTGCCCTGAATCCCGACAGCTTCGAATATGCTGTCATCGAGGTCAATCCCCGAGTCTCCCGCTCCTCGGCCCTGGCATCCAAGGCCAGCGGCTATCCGATTGCCAAAATCACCACGAAGCTGGCGCTGGGCTACAGCCTCGATGAAATTCTCAACGATATTACCGGCCAAACCTGCGCCTGCTTTGAGCCGACGCTAGACTATGTGGTTGTGAAGTTCCCCAAGTGGCCCTTTGACAAGTTTGCAGGCTCCAGCCGCACTCTGGGCACCCAGATGAAGGCCACCGGTGAGGTCATGTCCATCGCGCCCAGCTTCGAAATGGCGCTGATGAAGGCCGTACGTGGGGCAGAAATCTCCCTCGACACCCTGAACGCCCCACCGCTGGACGATGCACCTCTCATGGAACGCCTGCACCGGGTGGATGACCGCCGGGTGTTCACCGTCTTTGAAGCCCTCAAGGCAGGAATTACGGTGGACGAAATCTACGAAATCACAAAGATCGACCGCTGGTTCCTCTACAAGCTCCAGGGCTTGGCAGAATTCGAGAAAACCCTGACCCAGGCGCCCTTCACGGAGGAGCTTTATCGAGAAGCCAAGCGCCTCGGCTATACCGATCAGGCCATTTCCCGTCTAACCGGCGTTTCCGACCTGCCGAAGCACCACTTTGTCTACAAAATGGTTGACACCTGCGCAGCGGAGTTTGCCGCACGCACGCCGTACTTCTATTCCACCTGCGATAGCTACTGCGAATCGAGAACTCTTACACGCTCGGGAAAGCCCGTGGTGCTGGTGCTTGGCTCCGGTCCCATCCGCATCGGCCAGGGCATTGAATTCGACTACAGCTCCGTCCACTGCGTCTGGATGCTGCGAAGCTTGGGCTATGACGTGGTGATCATCAACAACAACCCCGAGACTGTCTCTACCGACTATGATACCGCCCATCGGCTCTACTTTGAGCCCCTCTGCCCCGAGGACGTGATGCAAATCATCGCGGTAGAGCAGCCTGTCGGCGTGGTGGTCGCCTTCGGTGGCCAGACAGCGATTAAGCTAACCCAGGTGTTAGACGCGGCAGGTATTCCAATCCTTGGTACCTCTGCCGAGGGCATCGACCTGGCCGAGGATCGCAGCCGCTTTGACGCCCTTTTGGAGCAGTTTGGCATTCGCCGTCCGAAGGGCATGAGCGTGACAACACTGGAAGGCGCGGTGGAGGCTGCCCATACCTTGGGCTATCCGGTGCTGCTGCGCCCCAGCTACGTCATCGGCGGCCAGAATATGACCATCGCCTACGAGGAAGAAGACACCGTCCGCTATATGAAGACCATCCTGGCAGGCGGCATCGAAAATCCCGTGCTGATCGACCGCTATATGCCCGGCACCGAGCTGGAGGTCGATGTAATCTCCGACGGCAAGGATGTGCTGATCCCCGGCATCATGGAGCATATCGAGCGAGCCGGTGTCCACAGCGGTGACTCCATCGCGGTCTATCCCCCCTACAACCTCACCGACCGCTTCCTGCACATCATCTGCGACAGCTCCCGCAAGCTGGCCCTGGCCCTGGGCACCAAGGGACTTGTGAATATCCAATATCTCATCTTCGGCGGTGAACTCTACGTCATTGAGGTCAACCCCAGAGCCTCCCGCACCGTGCCCTATATCAGCAAGGTGACCGGCGTGCCTATGGTGGACTTAGCCTCCCAGGTCATGCTGGGAAAGCCCCTTCGCAGCCTCGGCTACGGCACCGGGCTCTATCCCACGCCGCCCTATTGCGCGGTTAAGGTGCCGGTATTCTCCTTCCAGAAGCTGACCGATGCCAATGCCATCCTAGGCCCGGAGATGAAATCCACCGGCGAGGTGCTGGGAATGGGCAAGACCATGGCAGAAGCCCTCTTTAAGGGACTCACTGCCGCCGGTACCACCGTCCCTCTGACCTGCACCAAGGAAAAGCCCGGCGTCTTTATCAGCGTGGAGGATCGGGATTATCAGGAAATTCTTTCCCTGGCCCAGAAATTCAGCGACTATGGCATGGAACTCTACGCCACCCCCGGTACCGCCGCAGAAATCTCTCTCATGGGCATTGAGGCAAAGGCGGTTCCCCTGGTCAGCGAAAGCCGGGAAGTCTTCCGCCTCATGGAGGGCGGCAGGATCAACTATATCATCTACACCGGCGCACTGCGCGATGGCACCCTGAGCGACTATCAGGCAATTCACCGCCGCGCCATGCAGTTGGGCATCCCCTGCCTGACCTCGCTGGATACCGCCGACGCTCTGGCACAGATCATTGCCAGCCGGTTCAGCGAGTTCAACACCGAGCTTGTGGACATCAACCACATGAGACGCCACCGCGGGCTTCTGCGCTTTGCCAAGATGGAAAGCTCCGGCAACGACTACATTTTCATCGAAAACTTTGACGATACTCTGCCCTGTCCGGAATCGCTGTGCGTAACCCTGTGCACCCATCACTACGGCATTGGCGCCAGCGGCATTGTGCTCATTGAAAATTCCGAGATCGCCGACGCGAAAATGCGCTCGTTCAACCGAGACGGCAGTGAGGGCAAGCTGGCAGGCAACAACCTGCGCTGTGTGGCAAAATACCTCTACGACAAGGGAATCGTGCGCCGGGAGCAAATGCGCATTGAGACGGCCAGCGGCGTGAAGCAGGTGGAGGTCTACCTGCGCGACGGTAAGGTAGGCTCTGTCAGCGTGGACATGGGCGCACCCAGTCTGGTACCGCAAGAAATTCCGGCGCTCCTCTCCGGTGACCGGGCAGTCGATTGCCCCATTACGGTAGACGGCATTGCATACCGGGCCACCTGCGTCAGCATCGGCAATCCCCACTGCGTCATCTTCACAGACAAGCCCGACGCTATCGCGCTCAAGGAGCTGGGGCCAAAGTTTGAGTACCATCCCCTCTTCCCCGAGCGCATCAACACGGAATTCGTCCGGGTGGTCAACCGCACAACCCTACGGATGCGGGTATGGGAGCGGGGCAACGGCGCAACCCTCGCCTGCGGCACGGGCGCCTGCGCGGCAGCCGTCGCGGCAATAGAGAACGGCCTGTGCGACCGGAATACCGACATTCTTGTGAAGCTTCCCGGCGGTGACCTGACCGTCAACGTGGGCGATCAGGGCGTGACCCTTGCCGGCGACGCTGTGATGGTGTTTGAGGGAACACTGGAGTATTGAGGAAGAAAATCGGCTTGCATCAGGCAGAAAAAATGGTATAATAGAGGTATCACACGAAAAAAGGGGCAAACACTATGTCCATTGACGCATTGCAGGCAAAGATCCGAAAGCTGAAAAGCCCGATCATGATCGGGCTAGATCCCTCGCCCATCCTGCTGCCCCCTGCCATTCTCGATCAGGCAAGAGCGGAGTTCGGCGATACCGCCCAGGCTCTGGCAGCAGCCTACGAGCGCTTCTGCGAGGGCATCCTGGAAGCAGTCTCGGGTATTGCACCGGCCGTGAAGGTGCAGGAGAGCTGCTTCGCCCCTCTGGGCGCGGAGGGCATCCGGGCCATGCAGTCTGTCATGGAGAAGGCCTCCCGTCGGGGCTTCTACGTTCTGCTCGACAGCAACTTTGCCAGCGTGGAGCATATTGCGAGCATCTACGCCGAGGGTCTGTTCGGCGAAACGCGGGTGGGGGATACAATTCTTCGGCCTTATACCTGCGATGGCCTCACCATCAGCGGCTACCTTGGCGGCGACAATGTGCGCCCCTTTCTACCCTACTGCCGCGAACAAAAAAAGAATCTCTTCTGCTACGTTCGCACCTCCAATAAGTCGAGCCGCGAGGTGCAGGAGCTGATCTCCGGCGACCGGGTGGTCTACACCGCCATGGCAGACCTCCTGATGCGCTGGAGCGGCGACCTCTACGGCAAAAGCGGCTACTCTGAGATTGCCGCCGTGGTGGGCGCGACCCAGCCCAACGCCATCCGCACCCTCCGGGAGAAATATGACCGCATCTTCCTCCTGGTCATCGGCTACGGCGCCCAGGGCGGCTTGGCTCGCAATGCACAATATGCCTTCGACAAGTTTGGCCACGGAGCCATCGTCAGCGCCTCCCGAAGCATCCTGGGCGCATGGCAAAAGACCGATAATCCGGACGCCTACATCATAGCCGCCCGAGATGCCGCCACAAAAATGCGCGACGATATTATGAAATATCTCCTGGTCATATAAACCTCTCAAAGTTTAAAAAGATCTTTCTGATACAACGAGGCGTTTCCGAGCATTTGTCGGAAACGCCTCGCAGCGTATCAAAAAAGACTTTTTTGATACGCTGCGGCGTTTTTCAAAACTTCGAAGAAGTTTTGAAATACGGTTTGATTGAACGCGAAGGGCGGGCCTTGCCCCCCTTCACTCTTCCCCCTGCGGCTCAGTCACTCAAGCCTTATCGGCTTTTTAACGCTCTGCGAGGCGTTTCCGAGCATTTGTCGGAAACGCCTCGTTCATATTCAGGTGTCCTCGTCCAGAGCCTCCAGCAGGAAGCTGACCGGACGGAAGCCGTCGTTGCAGGAGATCATGGCAGAACGGGGATTCTTCATCCAGCCATCGTAGAGATCCGCTCCGCCGTGGGCCAGCGTCATCACAAAGGGGGAAATGCTGTCCCAGGCGCTGTCGCAGAAGCCCTCCGGTTTTTGCCAGCCCTCCGCCAGAAAGGTCTGCCCCTCGGCCATGTCGCAGGCGTGAGAAATGGGGTTTTCGTATTGTGCCATCAGGTCTTGATAGCAGGCAATGCGCATAACGGTAATCTTGACTTTTTTCATTCGTTGCCTCCGAGGGGAAATAGGTTTACATAATCTACATACTGGAATTGGGTGCCGTTTTCCTCCAACAATTCGCCCTCTGTCTCTATTTGCCAGCCGGGCAGCTCGTCCAGATTTGGAAAAAAGCGATCGGCGGGTAGGTTTACATAAGATTTTGTCACCCTGGCGCGGCTGCAATAGGGCAAGAGTGATCGGTAGATGCTTTCGCCCCCGATGACGAAGGCCACCTCCTCCGGCGATAATAATTTGCGCATTTCTTCTATGCTGTGGGCAACCTCTGCTCCCTCCACCCGATAATTGGGATCTGTGGAAAGGATCAGGTTCCTTCGACCCTTGAGCGGACGGCCGCCGGGAAAGGTCTGGAGGGTTTTACGGCCTAAAATGACGGTTTTCCCCAAGGTCAGGCTGCGAAAGCGCTGCAGATCGGCACGGATGGCCACCAGGAGCTGGTTCCCCAGGCCAATGCCCCAGTCACTACTGACGTTGACAATCAGCTCCATCATATGGCCACCGGGATTCTCTCATTGAAATCATGGTACCGATAGCCCTCAAGCTGCACACTGTCCGGGGTAAAGGCATAAAAATCGCGGATTTCGGGGTCAAGGCGGAAGCTTGGGGCGGGAAGCGGCTCGTTTTCCAGCATTTTTTCCACCAGCGGAATATGGCGGTCATAGATATGGCAGTCGGCAATCACGTGCACCAGCTCTCCTGCCTCCAGGCCGGACACTTGGGCCAGCATATGTACCAGCACCGCGTACTGCACCACGTTCCAATTGTTGGCCGTGAGCATATCCTGAGAGCGCTGGTTGAGGATGGCGTTGAGGGTGTGGCCGGAAACATTGAAGGTCATGGAATAGGCGCAGGGATAAAGGGCCATCTCGTGGAGATCGGAGAAATTGTAGAGGTTGGTCAGGATGCGGCGGCTGGCCGGGTTGTGGCGCAGGTCATACAGCACCCGATCTACCTGGTCGACTTCGCCCTCAGGCTACCGATGCTTCACGCCACGCTGATAGCCGTAGGCCTTGCCGATGGTACCGTTTTCATCGGCCCAGCTATCCCAGATGTGGCTGCGGAGCTGATGGACGTCGTTGGATTTTTTCTGCCAAATCCATAGAAGCTCATCCACGCAGGAGCGGTAGAAGGTGCGCCGCAGCGTCATAATGGGGAATTCCTCGCGCAGGTCATAGCGGTTGACCACGCCAAAGGCCTTGACGGTATGGGCCGGCGTGCCATCGTCCCAGCGGGGGCGCACAGCCTGGTCGGTGTCCCACACACCATGGTTTAAAATGGCACAGCAATTTTCCCGGTAAATCAGATCAGCTTTGCTCATGATGAGCCTCCTTGCAGGGTAATTTTTATCATCATATCACAGATTCTCGGAGAAGAAAAGAAAAAAACGCAACCGGTTGAAAATATTGAAAAAAAGATTATAATATAAAATAGGAAAATATAGCCGGAAAGAATGGTAAAAACATGAGTGAAACAAACCTTACATTTCAGGCCATGGGCTTACCGGAGCCAATCCTGAAGGCGCTGGAACAGAAGGGCTACGGCTACCCCACCCAGGTGCAAGCCGAGGCCATTCCCCCGCTGATGCAGTGGCGGGACGTGATTGCCAAGGCCCCCACCGGCACCGGGAAGACCTTCGCCTTTGGCATTCCGCTGCTTGTGCACATAGACGCGGGTAGCAAAGACCTGCAGGGACTGATTCTGGCGCCCACAAGGGAGCTGGCCATCCAAATCGGAGACGAGCTGCGAGGCCTTTTGCGCTGCTGGGAGGGCATCCGGGTAGCGGTGGTCTACGGCGGCGCGAAGCTGGAGGGGCAGACCCGGCAGCTAAAGAAGTTCCCCCAAATCGTGGTGGCCACACCGGGCCGACTGATGGATCATTATAAACGCGGGAACCTTCGCCTGGATAAAATTCACACCGTCATTCTCGACGAGGCCGACCGGATGCTGGACATGGGCTTCTTCGACGATGTGACGAAAATTTTAAATATGATTAAAAATCGCCGCCAGCTTGGCCTGTTCTCCGCCACCATCTCTCAGGAGGTCATGACGGTCTCCTGGATGTACCAGCGCGACGAGGTTGAAATTACCGTCCGGCCCGACGCAGAGAATCGGCCAGACATCGACCAATACTCCATCACGGTTCCGGCCCTGGAAAAGGAGGAGGTCTGCCGCAGGCTCCTGACGATGCTGGGCTATGAGAAGGCGCTGGTCTTTTGCAACACGAAGCATATGTGCCAGCGGCTCAGTGACGATCTGCACCGCAGCGGCGTGGCGGTGGAGTGCATCCACGGCGACATTCGCCAGCAGACCCGGGAGAAAAATATGTCCGCCTTCCGTAAGGGAGAAATTCCGGTGCTCATTGCCACAGATGTGGCATCCCGCGGCATTGATGTGGACGACGTGGAGCTGGTCATCAACTACGACATTCCCGCAGAGAACGAATACTATATCCACCGCATTGGCCGCACCGGCAGAGCCCGGCGCAAGGGGATCGCCATCTCGATCCTTGGCTCCTTCCCGGAGCAGGCCAAGCTGGATGAGATTGCAAAATATTCCCATTTTTCCGTGCAGCCCATTGCCTTCGGTCCGGACGATACCCTGGTGCAGGCAGAGGTGCGCAAGGCGGCCCAGCCCCGCCGCCGGTTCCGATGAATATCCGGGAGTGGGGCATTGCCCTGCTGTGCTGTGCCATCCCCGGTGACGAGCTCTCGCCCCTCACCCTTGCGCAGCTTCGCACCCTGGGACAGCGTGTGCACGCTATGGGAAGGCCGGAACAGCCGATGGAGGCACTTCATCCAAAGGAGCTTCTCCGGATGGGTTATACGGAGAATGAGGCCGGCCGCATCTGCGGCCTTCTGGACCGGGAGGCCCGACTGGAGCGCTATCTGGACGGAGCAAGCAGGCAAGGCATCTACCTGCTGACCCGCCTTTCGCCGGAATATCCGCAAAGGCTTCGAATGCAGCTTGGCCTGAATGCACCGCCGGTTCTGTTTGCGGCAGGTTCGGTGGAGCAATTATCCTGCCCCGCAATAGGTCTGGTGGGCTCCCGGGCTCTGAAAGAACCGGGGCGCAGCTTTGCGCAGCACATCGGCAGCCTTGCGGCAAAGGAGGGCAAGGTTCTGGTCTCCGGCAATGCTCAGGGTGCGGATCGGACAGCGCAGGAGGCTTGTCTGCGGGCCGGTGGCAGTGTGGTTGCCTTTGTGGCCGATGAGCTACAGCGCCATCTGCCCAAGCAGCCCGACCGCCAGCTTATGATTTCGGAAGGCGGCTATGATCTGCCTTTTTCCAACATCCGAGCACTGCATCGCAACCGTCTGATCCATGCGCTAGGGGAAAAAATCTTCGTTGCCCAGTGTAATTTGGGTCAAGGTGGCACCTGGGACGGCACAACAGAAAACCTTCGCCGGGGCTGGTCGGAGGTCTATGTATGCGATGACGGCAGCGAAGCGATGCAGCAGCTCTGCCAGCGTGGCGCTGTCCCAATCTGCGCGGAGAAGCTGGAGTCTCTGGCGCAGGCAAAACCCGCCCAGTGCAGCTTCTTTTCATAATACGCCGCAAATCAAACGCTCGACCGCACCGAATTTTTCGCTCCTTCGGTGCAAATCGGCAAAAATATAATTTGATCGGGGTTGTCTCGCCAAAATGGAGACAACCCCGATGTTTTATTCATAGAAGCTCTGCATGGCCTTGAGGGTGCGCTCCAGCAGCTCGTCCAGCGTCCAGCCAAGCTGGTCTGCACCCCGCTGGATGACCTCGCGGCTGCATCCGGCGGCGAATTTCTTGTCCTTGAATTTCTTCTTGAGGCTCTTGAGCTCCATATCCTGCACGCTCTTGCTCGGGCGCATCAGAGCCGCCGCGCCGATCAGGCCGGTCAGCTCATCGGTAGCGAAGAGCACCTTTTCCATCTCATGCTCCGGCGCGGTGTCGGAGCAAATGCCATAGCCGTGGCTGACAACCGCGTGAATCGTCCGCTCGTCTACACCGCCAGCCTCTAAAAGCTCCCGGCACTTGACGCAGTGCTGGTCGGGCCAGAGCTCAAAATCAATGTCGTGAAGCAGGCCGACATTCGACCAGAACTCCTTCTCCTCCCCGTAGCCAAGCGCTTCGCTGAAATAGCGCATCACGCCCTCCACCGTCTCGGCGTGCTTGAGATGGAACGGATCCTGGTTGTATTTCGTCAGCAGCTCCCATGCCTCTTGCCGTGTCATAATCATATCCTCCTTATCCATCAGCCGATGATTTCGCCCTTTGCGTTGAACAGGGGCAGCTTTTCCAGATAGACCAGGTCTTCCCGATTTTGCGCGTCGCCCTCGGCCAGAATCGCCATGCGGCCGCAGATGGTGCCGCCGGCCTTTTCCACCAGTGCTTCCAAGGCACGCAGGGATTCGCCGGTGGAAATCACGTCGTCCACAATCAGAATTTTTTTGCCCTGCATCAGCGCCGCGTCGGCAGTATCCAGGTAGAGATGCTGCTCCTTTGCCGTGGTGATGGAGCTGACGCTGGATTCAAATACGCCGGTCATGTACAATTTTGGGCCCTTGCGCGCAAGGAAATACCTTTCATTTCCCGCCTGGCGGGCCATCTCATGGATCAGGGGGATGCCCTTGGCCTCGGCTGTGATCATGTAGTCGTAATCCGGCGCTTTGGCCAGGAGGGCTGCCGCTGCCGCCACCGTCAGCTCCGGGTCGCCGAAGATCACAAACGCGCCGATATAGAGCGAATCGCTGACCCGGCAGATGGGAAGCTTCCGCTCCAATCCGGCAACTTTCATAGTATAATACACAGGATATCTCTCCTTTGCGTGTTTTTTGCAAAACTATTATAGAAAGAAGCTTTGAAAAAGTCAATCAATTGGATCCTTTTCCTTTGATTCCCACGAAACTTTCTTTCCCGCTGGGACACACTAGAAACAGCCTTACAAAAGCGAGGAGAATTTTCATGAATCAGGATACCCAGATGCTGCAGCAAATCTGCAAAACCACACAGATGGGACAAAGCGGCATTCGCACCGTAATGAAGAGCGCACAGGACCCGGCGATGCAGCAGGCGCTTGCCTCCCAGCTTCGGGAGTATGACGCCATCCACCACCAGGCCGACCGGCTCTTGCACGATCGGGGAGAATCGGCAAAGCAGATTCCGGGTGTGGCGCTGACCTTTTCCCGCATGGGGGCCCAGATGAAGCTTTCCCGCAACACCTCCAGCTCCACCATCGCGGAGATGATGATCCAGGGCAACACCATGGGAATGGTCAAGAGCATCCGCCAGAGCCGCGCTCTCCATGCCCTTGACCCCAAGGTTTCCAGCCTCTCCAATCGCCTGCTTCAGACAGAGCTTGCCAACATCGAGCAGATGAAGCCCTTTCTGTAACACCTGCCCGCGTCCACAAGCTGTGGGCTGCGGGCATGATTTGTGCCTGGGGCGCATATAGTAGCATATCCCAAATCATAAGGAGGAATGCTATGGCTTCGGGCACGATTATTGCGCAGACCCGCACCGGTGACGCCTATCTGCCAGTGGAAAATGTTACCGTCGCCTTTTATGAGCCCGGGGAACGGGGAATGCAGCATCTGCTGGCACTGCGCAAAAGCGATTCCAGCGGAAAAACCGCGCCGGTGGTACTGGAGACGCCGGCACTTTCAGAAAGCCAGCAGCCGGAGGAAGCCGGCGAACCGGCGCCCTATCGCGTAGTAGATATAGCGGCAGATCATCCGGGCTATGAGCCGATTGAGGTAAAAGGGGTGCAGATCTTTGATGGAATTGTGACGTTCCAGGATCTCATGCTGGTTCCCCTTCAGGATTCTAGCCCAGACGATTCGCCAGAGGAGACCTTTGATACCTCCAGCCAGGATCTATAGAGGTGGCGGCCATGATTCAGATTACGCCCTCCATTCCGGAAAATATCACCGTCCATCTGGGACCGCCCTCCTCCAATGCGGCCAATGTGACGGTTCCCTTCATCGATTATATCAAAAATGTCGCCTCCAGTGAGGTCTATCCCACCTGGGAGCCCAGCGCCCTGCGGGCAAATGTATTGGCGATTGTGTCCTTCGCGCTGAACCGGGTGTATCTGGAGTACTACAGAAGCCGGGGCTATCCCTTTGACATCACCTCTAGCACCGCTTACGACCAGAGCTTTGTAAACGGTCGCAGTACATTTGACAGCATTGACCGGATTGTGGACGAAGTATTTGACGATTATCTGCGGCGGCAGGGCTTTGTGGAGCCGCTGGCGGCCAAATTCTGCAACGGCACTACCGTCACCTGCGATGGCCTCAGCCAGTGGGGCTCCCAGGCGTTGGCGCAGCAGGGCTACAACTCCGTGCAGATTCTTCGCACCTATTACGGTGACAACATAGAGATCGTACAAAACGCGCCGATACGCAGTCCCTCCCCCTCCTACCCTGACCAGCCCCTTCGGCGTGGGGATGTGGGGCCCAATGTGACACGGATTCAGTTCATTCTCAATCGGGTGTCCCAGAATTATCCGGCCATTCCGAGGATTGACCCCATCGATGGCATTTTCGGCCAGCAGACCGAGCAGGCGGTGCGCGCCTTCCAGTCGATCTTCAACCTTACGGTGGACGGAATTGTTGGCAGAGCCACCTGGTATGAGATGGCGCGGCTGTATGTGGCGCTGAACCGGTTGGCAGAGCTGTACTCGGAGGGGCAGCAGATTACCCAGCTCAATTGGGAATACCCGGACATTTTGCAGGAGGGCAGCACCGGAGAAAAGGTGCGGCAGCTGCAATATATGCTTTCGATGCTGTCCCAGTTCATCCCGGAGATTCCGGATACGGAGATCACCGGAAATTTTGACAACTCCACTCGGCAGGCAGTTCTGGCCTTCCAGCGGTGGACGGGTCTGAACGAGACGGGGCTGGTGGGCGACGTCACCTGGAACCGGCTCTACACCGAATATGAGGCAGTAGAAGACGCTTTGCAATCGGAAAACGGCGCCCAAATGGCCCAGTTCCCCGGTTTCGATCTGTCGCCTGGCACCCAGGATTGAGGAGGTGGGAAGATGAACGAATCCTTTCTCGGACGGCCCGTGCGGAGCCTGCAAACCATGCTGCGGATGATCTCCTCTGTCAATCCGGAGATTCCGCCGGTGATCCCCGACGGTACCTATGGGCCCAGCACCATGCGGGCAGTGACGGCTCTGCAGCGCTACGCCTGTCTGCCTGCCACCGGGGTGGCAGACCTGGCCACATGGAATGAATTGGTCGCCATGTTCTACGA
>JAZLFG010000006.1:0-9543 GCA_045615685.1 Faecousia sp. | reverse complement strand
TGGATTTTTGACCACTGGCTCTATCAGAGCTTTTGCGCCATTATAGTCCCCCTTTTTGGCCGCCTGCATTGCCTGCTGAAGCGTGCCACCCCCGCTTCGGCTCAACAGCGCCAAAAGCTGTCGCCCCTCTGACGAAGCCAGCGCCCGCTTGAGATCCGCTTCGGAAAAGGGAATCGAATTATTTGCAGCATTTGAAAACATTTCATTGCCTCCTGACCGTTCACTTGCTATAATAGCATAGAAGCAGCGGTGAGAGCCGCTTACCCCACTATATGCGCGAGTTTTTAAAAGGTGAACTATATGAAGCTGCTGATTTTATCCGACTCTCACAGGACGATGGATTATATGTATATGGCACTCGAACGGGAACGACCGGATCGTGTCATCCATCTGGGCGACCATCAGGCGGATGCAGCTCTGCTCCATGAGCGCTATCCCCAGATCCCTCTTTGGAGTGTCTGCGGAAACTGTGACGGGAGGGGAGACCCCATCCGTATTTTGCAGACGCTGGAGGGCGTGCGGCTATATATCACCCACGGACACACGCTGCAGGTCAAGTACGGGCTTCTTCGGGCAGAGCTTGCCGCCAGGGAGGCAGAGGCAAACGTTCTGCTCTTTGGCCACACCCATCGAAGCTTTTGCGATTTTCACAATGGCCTGTGGCTGCTCAATCCCGGAAGCTGCTGCGGCGCCGGGCCGATCACCTATGGAGTGCTCGAACTGAATGCCGGCACTGTTCTCGCAGAAATCAAAGATTTTGGGAGAAAAGGACTATGATACTTGCCATTGATATTGGAAACACGAACATTGTGTTGGGTGGTATTGCGGAGGGCGAAATTATGTTCGTGGCCCGCATGGCGACCGATCCTATAAAGACCTCGGATCAGTACCATCTGGAGCTTAAAAACATGCTCTCGCTGTTTGAGGTAGACGCGATAACGCTGGAGGGCACGATCATTGCTTCCGTGGTGCCCCAGGTGCAAAATTCTATCCACACGGCCATCTTAAAAATGACAAAAAAAGAGCCGTTGATTGTAGGCCCCGGGATCAAGACCGGCCTGAAGATTCAGGTGGACAATCCGAAGCAGGTGGGCAGCGACCTGATTGTCGCCGCAGTGGCAGGAATGCGCCTGTACGGTGCGCCCTTAATGATTGTGGACATGGGCACCGCCACAACAATATCTGTCATTGATGAAAACCGAGCCTTCCAGGGCGGCTGTATCTGTCCTGGGGTGCGCATCTCTATGGACGCCCTGACGAACCGTACCTCCCAGCTTCCCGGCATCTCCCTGGAAGCGCCGAAGCAGGCCATCGGTCGGAATACCGTAGACTGTATGCGCAGCGGCATCATGCTAGGGGCGGCAGCGATGCTTGATGGACTCATCGACCGCATGGAGGCAGAGTTGGGTAGGGAAGTGCCGGTGGTTGCTACAGGCGGCATCTCCCGATTCATCATTCCGCTGTGCCACCGGAGAATTCAATATGACAAGAACCTGATTTTGAAGGGCTTGGATTTTTTATATCACAATAATATGCACACTTGAGGTAACATCCCATGGCCTACGGCAATACCTACCGCCCGGATCGGCTGTTTCTTCCACAGCAGAGGCTTCTTTCCTTTGCAGCACAAATACCAACGCCCTTCTATCTCTACGATGAGGATGGCATTCGTAAGTCAGCGCGTACCGTTCAGGGCAGCTTCTGCTGGAACCCTAAGCATCGTCCCTATTTTCCTATGATGGCAAACCGGTGCCCTGCTGTTTTGAGGCTCCTGCGGGAGGAAGGCTTTGGTGTGCTTGCCCAAAATGTGGAAGAGCTGGAGCTTGCGGGGATCTGCGGCTTTTCCGGGGAGAGAATTCTTCTCCATACACCTGCCATGTGCGATTCTGTTGTAGCTGTGGCCAAGCGCATTGGCTGCGGTGTGATCTTTGACGCACCCGGCCAGATTGACAAATTTTTGGATGCACTCCCCAAGCGGTGCCTTTTGCGCTATCATCCCGACAAAGTGTCGCCCGGATCCGGTTTCACCACCAATACAGATCGGCACAAGTCCGGCATGAGTTTGGAGCAGATTTTTGAGGCAGCGGCACGGCTTTCACAGCTTGGGGTAAAGGAGCTTGGCCTGCATTGCCACCTTGCAAGCAACACCCAGCAGGAGGGCTACTATCCCGCCGCGGGAGGTGTGCTCTTTGCCCTTTGCGAGGAGCTTGCCGAGAGGGGGATTCCTATCTCCTGCTGCGACCTGGGTGGTGGCATTGGGCTAAACAATGCGCCATGTGAGCTGCAGTTAAATTTACCCCGCATTGGAGCACGGCTGAGGGAAAAATATCGGATGTATTTTCCTTTGAATACTGGGCCTTCCCTTTATACAGAGTTGGGGAGATTTGTTCTGGGTCGCCATGGCCTATTGTTATCTCGCGTGGTAGAGGTGCGAGAACGTTCGCGGCGCTATGTGATCCTGGATGCAAGCATTGCCAACCTGCCCCGGTTGACTCTGAACATCGGCCAGCAAAAAATATCTGTGGTAGGCAACTGTGCCCGGGAGAACCGGCTGGTCTATTCCGTCCACGGCTGCACGCTGGATTCTCGGGATCGGTTTAACAATCGGGTTATGCTTCCACCGGTAAAGCCCGGCGATCTACTGGCGCTGCATATTGCCGGTGCTTATGCCGAGTCCATGCAGCAAAACCTTTGTATGCTTCCGGAATGCGCAAGCTACCTCTATACTACCGATGGACGAATTCTCCCGGGGAACGGATCGATGCAGTATAAGCTTTGATCTTTCCTATAAATTTTGCGAAAGCTTCTTGCTTGTGTAATTCCGCGAGGAAACAATTGACTTTTTCATGAGAAAGATTACAATAATATTGTATAGAAGACCACAGAAAGAGGATGTATGACCATGCAAATCAAAATTACTGCCGACAGCACTTGCGATCTGACCGCTGCCCAGGCGAAGCAATATGGCATTGAAATTATTCCACTTTATGTCAACAAAGAGGGAACTTTTTATAAAGATGGCCTTGAGATTACTGCGGCGGATATCTATCGCCATGTGGAAAACGGTGGCGAGCTATGCTCTACAGCGGCGGTAAATGTGGATGATTACCAGCAAATCTTTCGCCGCCTGCGGCAGGAATATGACGCGGTGCTCCACTTTACCATTAGCGCTGCCATGTCCTCCTGCTTCCAGAATGCCCGCATTGCCGGAAGCGAGCTGGATGGCATCTACGTAGTGGATTCTGAGAACCTTTCTACCGGCATTGGTCAGCTTGCCATCGAGGCATCAATTATGGCCAGCGAGGGTATGGCTGCAGCGGATATCTTTGACGCAATAGAAAAAATGAAGAAAAAGCTGGACGTCAGCTTTGTGCTCGACACCCTGGAGTATCTGCGCAAAGGCGGCAGATGCAGCGCCTTGGCAGCTCTGGGTGCGAACCTCCTGAGTCTCAAGCCCTGCATCGAGGTGCGGGATGGCGTTATGAAGGTAGGAAAAAAATACCGGGGCAGCCTGGAAAAGTGCCTGGAAAAATATGTCCGGGAACGCCTGGCGGAGGTGGATACCTTGGATTTACGCCGAATTTTTATCACCCATTCCGGAATGGCCCAGGAGAAGATTGACCAGGTGCAGGCGGTGGTGGAGGAATGCGCTCCCTTTGCCGAAGTTCTCCAAAGTGTTGCCGGCTGCACAATTTCCAGCCATTGCGGGCCCAACTGTCTGGGCATTTTGTTCTTCCGTGCATAAGTTTGCCCTTTGCTGTAGAGGAGGTATTCTGCCTTGCTGATTCGTTACATCCTCATAGCCGTGGCCGGTTATTTGCTTGGCTCTGTCAGCATTTCTGTCATTCTAACAGCGAGCATTTTTCATAACGATGTGCGTGACTATGGCAGCGGCAATGCGGGCGCAACCAATGTGGCTCGCGTATTTGGCATGTGGGCGGGACTTTTGACGCTCGCCGGAGATATGCTCAAGACTGCGGCTGCTGGTGCGATTGGCCTAATTTTGGCCGGTCGTCCCGGACTGGTGCTGGGCTGCGCTGCCTGCTTGATCGGACATAGCTGGCCGGTCTACTTTAAATTTCGAGGCGGGAAGGGTGTGTCTGTGTCTGCTTGTATTGGCCTGCTGCTGGATTGGCGACTGTTTTTGATCCTGTGTGCGGCCTTTTTCCTGATGTTTCTCTTCACGCGCCGGGTGTCTGCCTGCTCCATTACTGCGGCAGCGGTATTTCCGGCGGCCTATTGGCTGCTGCATCCGGGCTTCAGTCTGGAGCTTTGCCTGGGCTGCCTGGTGTGTGTGCTGGTAATTTTTCTCCATCGCAGCAATATCTGTCGCCTGCTGCGGGGGGAGGAAGCAAAATTTCAGCCTAAGAAAAAAGAAGGAACGTGATTTCGCCCTATGCGCTCTAATTTTGATACCCCAGCGGCTCAGGCCGCGATACAACAAATTGAAGAAAATCAGGTGGGCCTGATTGTCCTGCAGAAAGAACGCATCGTCTTCTCTGCCGCGACGCCGGGTATCCGCGCCGCCTTGCTCCTGCACGATCAGCATCCGGAGCTTTTGCAAAATGCCGTGGTCATCGACCGCGTCATTGGCCGAGCCGCCGCCATGATCTTTTCTCACGGTGGTGCGAGCGCAATCTATGGCAGCGTGATGAGTCAGGCTGCCCAGGTAGAGCTTTTGCAAAAGGGCGTCGAGACCCGGGCTAACCATCTGGTAGACGCCATCATCAATCGCCGGGGCGATGGCCTTTGCCCTATGGAGAAGGCAATTTTAGGAATTATTGAACCAGAGCAGGCGCTCAGCCGGCTTCGCCAGACGGTGGAGCGCCTACGCCAAGCGGAGGGGATCACATGAAGGAGCTTTTTTCAGCCTTTGAGACGGTTGTGGTGCTTGATACAGAGACCACCGGTATTGACATGCAGCGTAATGAAATCATCGAGCTTGGCGCGGTTCGGCTGCGGCGGGAAGCGGACGCCTATGTGCCGGACGGAGAGCTGAGCTGCCTGATTCGCTTGCCCGATGGGCGACAGGTTCCGCCGGAGATTGAGAAGCTCACCGGTATCAGCCAGACCATGCTGGATGCGCAGGGCATTCCAAGGCGGGAAGCTGCTGAACAGCTCCAGGCATTTCTCACTGGCCCCAATATGCTGACCATCGCCTACAACGCCCAGTTTGACCTGAACTTTATTTACTATTTTCTGGCCCGGTTTGGTTGCGCGGAATGCTTGAAGTATGCAAAATACCTCGACGCTCTGACAGTCTACCGGGATAGACGTCCCTACCCCCACCGGCTGGAGAATGCCATTGCCGCCTATCACTTGAATGACGCGGTCAACAGCCATCGGGCCATCGATGACGCCAAAGCGACGGTAGAGCTCCTGCAGGCCATGGAAGAGGAACGGGAAGACCTTCTATCTTATGTCAACCTGTTTGGCTATCATCCCAAATATGGTGTCAGCGGAAAGAAAATCTCCTCCATTCACTATTTCCCGCAGCCCTTCGGCGAGCATCCACCCCTCTATGCCTTAGCGGGCTGCGCAACGGCAGGTACATAACCCCGCATAGCTTCAGCAATTTCTTCATATATAAAAAATGCCGCCAGAGCTGGCGGCGTTTTTAATATGGAGGGGTATGGATGAGAAACGCTTGGATACTGACGCTGGCTTTTTTGCTGCTGTCAGGATGTGGGGCAAAAGAGCCGGTGAAATTTGAGACTGTGCAGGATGTGCTGCCGGTCTGCGCATTAGAGGATGCACCCTATGAGATTGCGGTCCATTTGCCGGAAGAGGCCCAAGAAGTTGCCTGCCATGGGGGCGGAACGGTGTATGAGGGGCCGGATGGGGTTTATACGATCTACACAAGGGTGCTGGTCTCCGACAGCTTTGACGCAGCAGTATATACACTCTCCGGCTTTGCCCAGCCACAGATTCGGGTAATTACAGAGGAAGCTCTGGGCGATGCCTGCCAATTTGCCTGGTGCAGCGCAGGTGAGGCGGGGGAGATGATCTGCCGCGCCAAGGTGCTGCGGGTGGGTGACTACTATTATGCCCTGTGCTTTAGCCTGAAAGAGGGTCTCGGAAGCGCATACAACGACTGTATCAACGCCGTATTTTCCTCCTTTGGCATCCAGGAGCGCACTCAGACCGTGGGGGGATCAGAGGAAGCGGAGGTATTCTCCCAGCACGTAGCCGATCAGATCCCCATAGCGAACGACATACCAGCCATTGTAGGAGTTCAGCACATCCAAAGCAGCGCCGTTGGGTACAGTGGTTAGGATCGGAGCCGCGTAAGAGGGTGCGTTTCTGAGGTTCAGGGCACCCGATACGGTCTGTACTGCCGCCTGACGAATTTCTCCCGGTGATAGGAAGGGGAGCCCGAAGTATTCTGTGACTGACAGCGACAGTGCCCGGGCAAGAGCGGTGAGATTATTCTCTAGCCAGGTGGCGTCCGCTTGATTGTCGTGGTAGCCGAATTCACCCAGTACTGCCGGAATTCTGGTATTGCGCAATTCGTATAATGCACTGGAGGCCACACTACGTACCCGATCCGGCAGAGGATAGATGGGCTTTATGTTATCCACAATGATGTTTGCCATGCGGAGAGCCTGTGTACTGCCGGGGAAATAGTAGATATCGACGCCCCGTAGCTGACCGCTGAGTGACTCCGGTGCTGCATTGGAGTGAAGCGCCAGGTGAAAGTCATAGTTTCCTGCGTTGGAGGTACGGACGGAGGTTCCTACGGTGCTACTGGGATCATTCCGATCGACATTCACACCGCTGGCCTCTAAGTAGGGAACCATTTCGTCTGCCAGAAGATTCATCCAAAACTCTTCATTACCTGTGGTGACATAAGGGTTATATTCTTGCGTGGAAGGACTTAAAAATAAAAATGCCATAGCTGCGCCGCCTTTCGTTGTTTTGCCCAGTCTATGCAAAAGTACAGGAAAAGTTGCGTCTTTTTGGAAACTGTTGTTGCACTACAAAGGATTGTGTGGTATCATATGACTAATAATGCGACAAATGGAAGGCGCCATTTTTTATGCAGTACATTGTTCTTGACTTAGAATGGAATCAGCCCTGGCCGGGTTCCCCTTCGGCGCAGAAAACGCTCCCGGTGGCAATCCACGGGGAGATTATCCAGATTGGCGCGGTACGGGTACTGAGCGATCAGACGGTGGCAGATGAGTTTCAGATTTTAGTGCGGCCCCGGTATTATCGTCGGCTCAATAAGCGGGTCAGCAGTCTGACGGGCATTAAGGAAGCCCGCCTGAAGGCCGAGGGCGTCAGCTTTCCCGAGGCCATAGAGAAATTCCGGGCCTGGTGCGGAGAGGACTGCACCTTCCTCACCTGGGGCTTTGATGATGCGATGATCCTAAGGGAAAATATGCAGCTATTTGGCTATGATACCGCCTGGATTTCCCGCTGGTTCAATGCACAGATGATCTTCAATGCCCAGACTGACGGCAGCAATGCCCAGAAAGCCCTGAAGACGGCCATGGAGCTGAGCGGGATTGAACCGACCCGACCGGCCCACGACGCGCTGGGAGACGCCTACCATACGGCCCTCGTCTGCGTCAAGCTGGATCTGGCCAGGGGCTGTCAGGAATATGAAAAGGTGCTGAAAGAGCATGAGAACGGCTTCCACGGCTCTCAGCCGGAGGGCTGCCTGGCGCTTCGGGTCTACCATGGCTATTTGGACAAGGGAAAGGCGATGGCCGATATGTCCGGGAAGGAAAATCTTTGCCCCGAGTGCGGCAAACTCATGAAATCCAGCCGCTGGATTTCCCAGTCCGGCAGGCGATATATGACGATGTCCACCTGCCCGGAGCATGGGAACTATCTGGTGCGCATCCGTCTGGGCGCCGAGCCCGACGGCACATTGCGAGTCAATCGCCTGACCTATGCGGACACCTCTGAGGCCGCTAAGGCCTATGAAAGTATTGTGCAGAAGTCCCGCCATCGTCGGCGCAGCAGCTCCCAGGGGACAAGCGCTAAGCAGTCTGGGCAAGGCGCCAAATAAATTTCGCGGAATATCCACCCTTTAGATGGATATTCCGTTTTTTGTGACTGCGAACCGGCTGCACCAATTTCTACAAAAAATTTGGTTGTGCTGCTTTGACAGCTCAACCAAGTTTGGAAAGGAATTCATCACATAATGAAACGAATTCTTCCATATTGGTAAATTAGGAGCGAAATTAATTTTTTGTTGTACGCAAACGTGCAACTTTTCATATAATGAAGCCTTTATATGGAGAGACTTTTTCCCGAAATGCAGGGCGATATTGTTTTCGTCGATTATGAGCTGAGCTCATGGAAGTATATGAGTTATGACAGAACTGACGAAAAAGATTTGGATTGCTACAAAATTCCTGATATAAATGGCATAAAACATGATATAATGTCCGCATACATGGTCTCTGCCGGCGGCGGCAGTGCTTACGGAGGTAAATGGAGGCCGGCAAAGACTGAGGACGAGAGGCTTGTTGGAAACCCAGGAGAGATCAAGCGCACAATTGATCGAAACGGAAATAGAATAGATACAAAAATCGGGCAGAATGGATTTGCTGAAAAAGAACGTCATTATACCAATCACGGTTTTCCTGCAAAGCACTCCGATATACACGATCACATCATTACGTGGAACAATAATCGCCCGGATTTTGACATTCTGGTAAATTATTGGGATCATATTATCCCGGACTTCAAATCATCTGGAGGAATTGGAATGAACGAGAATTACACTTATCTCTGCAATTCATTGGAACAAAACCGATTTAAAACCATCAGTGAGTTTAAACTGGCTATTGAATGTGGCGCTGAGATCGAATTCCAGTGGAAAGGGATTCATTTCGGAATGGTTCGCTATGGTATTGATAATAAGATCACTGCCTATTTGTGGAACCAATCGGACACTGCGCAGGCATTTGATTCGGCTGACGATGCACTTGAATACGTTGTCGGCGGTGACCGCCTGCGTGACGTGATAACACAGGTCACGGTGCTTGGCCGGACGATATAGAATCCGAAAGCCACATATCAACTATTCTGACGATGATCCGGAATTCAAGCAATATAGGGGTATGATTCTATGGGTGATGTGATAACTCGCGTCACGGTACGTGCAAGAACGATATGATACAGAAAAGTCAAGGCACCCTGCTTCCGACAGGAAGGCAATTCACTCAATCATGTATTGACTATTATGATTTAAAGAATTACAAAATTAACACTGGCATTTTACCCCGAAACGCAAGAAATCCGGCCATAGAGCAGTCTGTTTGACCGCTCAATAGCCGGGTTTTCCCTGTTTTCGCAGTATTTTCGCTGCTTTTGCCCCTGAGGGCATGAAAAAACGCTGACCTGTCGGTAGACAAATCAGCGTTCTTTTATGGCGGAGAAGAAGGGATTTGAACCCTTGCGCGCTTTTTAGACGCCTACTCCCTTAGCAGGGGAGCCCCTTCGGCCTCTTGGGTACTTCTCCGAATCTGTAATCATATTCAGCTTGTGCAGAAAGATGGCGGAGAGAGTGGGATTCGAACCCAC
>JAZLFG010000005.1:0-19448 GCA_045615685.1 Faecousia sp. | reverse complement strand
GTGTTCCTACTGCTTGGCTTTGCTGTCCACCACGTCCCGCAGGAGGGCTTCGAAGGCTTCGTAGGACATGGAGCCGAGGTCGTCGCCGTTGCGGTAGCGGACGGACACCGTCTGGTTTTCCATATCCTTGTCGCCCAGGATGACCATGTAGGGGGTCTTATCCATCTGGGCATTGCGAATCTTCTTGCGAAGGGTCTCAGAGCTATTGTCCACGGCGGTGCGGAAGCCGGCCTTCGTCAGCTTGGCGCTGATCTCGGCTGCATAGTCGGCAGCCCGGTCGGTGATGGTGAGTACGCGCACCTGCTCCGGGGACATCCAGGTGGGCAGCGCGCCCGCGTAGGTCTCAATCAGGTAGGCAAGCGTGCGCTCATAGCAGCCAAGGCTCGTGCGGTGGATGATATAGGGCAGCTTCTTGCCGCCGTCGCTGTCGGTATAGTACATCCCGAAGCGCTCGGCCAGCAGCATATCAATCTGGATGGTGACAAGGGTATCCTCCTTGCCGTAGACATTGCGGTACTGAATGTCCAGCTTGGGGCCGTAGAATGCGGCCTCGTCGATGCCGATCTCATAGTTTACGCCCAGATGGTCGAGGATTTCGCCCATAATGCGCTGGGCTTCCTCCCACTGCTCGGGACTTCCCTCGTACTTATTGTTGGGGTTGGCCGGATCCCACTGAGAGAAGCGGAAGGTGCACTTGTCCAGCAGGCCCACGGTATCGAGCAGGTATTTGGACAGCTCCAGGCAGCCCCGGAACTCTTCCTCCAGCTGGTCGGGACGCAACACCAGATGGCCCTCGGAAATGGTGAACTGGCGCACGCGGATCAGGCCGTGCATTTCGCCGCTGTCTTCATTGCGGAACAGCGTCGAGGTCTCGCCCAGACGCATGGGCAGGTCACGGTAGCTGCGGCCGCGGTTCAGGAAGACCTGATACTGGAACGGGCAGGTCATGGGACGCAGGGCGAAGCATTCGGCTTCCTCGTCCATGGGGTCGCCCATGATGAACATTCCATCGAGATAGTGATCCCAATGGCCGGAGATGCGGTATAGATCGCGCTTGGCCATGAGGGGGGTCTTGGTCAGAAGATAGCCGCGCTTTTGCTCCTCGTCCTCCACCCAGCGCTGCAGCAATTGAATGACCCTTGCGCCCTTGGGCAGCAGGATGGGCAGGCCCTGGCCAATGACGTCCACGGTGCTGAAGTATTCCAGCTCTCGGCCCAGCTTATTGTGATCCCGGCGCTCGGCCTCGGCCTTGGCCTCCAGATAGGCATCGAGCTCTTCCTTTTTGGGGAAGGCCACACCGTAGATGCGCTGGAGCATTTTGCGATTGGAGTCGCCGCGCCAATAGGCACCGCAGCTCTTGGTGAGCTTGAAGGCGTTGGGCTTGATGCGGCCGGTGGAATCGAGGTGGGGGCCTGCGCACAGGTCGGTGAATTCACCCTGGGTGTAGAAGGAGATGACGGCGTCCTCCGGCAAATCTTGGATCAGCTCTACCTTATAGGGCTCGTTCTTGGCCTGCATATAGGCAATTGCCTCCTCGCGGGGCTTTTCGCTGCGGGTGAGGGGCAGGCGCTCCTTGCAGATTTTCTTCATTTCCGCTTCGATGGCACTCAGATGCTCGGGCGTGAAGCTAAAATCCGCGTCAAAATCGTAGTACCAGCCCTCGTCGATCGAAGGGCCGATGGCAAGCTGCACCTGGGGATAGAGCCGCTTAACCGCCTGGGCCATCACATGGGAGCAGGTGTGCCAATAGGTCTTGCGGTAGGCTTCGTTTTCAAAGGTGTACAGGTTTTCTTCCGGCATAAAATTGGCCTCCTTTTTATTCGGGGCAGATAAAAACCCACCCCTGATGTGGTATCAGGGGTGGGATATTTGCATATTCCACGGTTCCACCCTGCTTGCAGCTTGCGCTGCCGCTCATTGACGCGATAACGGGCGCACCCGTCTGGCTTAATAGGCACATACCGTTCGCCAGAAGCTCCGAGGTGGTTTTGCCGGATCCGAATGGGGCGATTCACAGCCGATGACGCCCCTCTCTGAAAACGCATTGCCCGGTTTTGTCCTCATCTACGCTAATTTTTTTCATCATAGCACCAATTGTCCCCATTGTCAAGAAAATTAGTAGCGCAGGCATCGGGCCATGCGCTTGAGACCCCGCTGCATGGCCCGCCAGACGCTGCTGGGCTGGACGCCCTGCTCCTGCGCCATGGCGCGAATGGAGCGCCCTTCAAAAAAGTAGCCCTCCACCGCCCGGCGCTGGGTCTCGGTCAGCTCATGCTCCAGCACCATGCGCACGCGGCGGCGCTGCACCTCCGGCGGAAACTGCACGTTGGAAAAGAGCTCATAGGGTGTATTTTTCATTGTGCCAGTACCCCCTTTCATAGTAGCGCCCGGTTAGCTCGGCCAGCTCGTGGGTCTGCGTCAGCACCTGGGTGAGGATGTAAATCCGCTGCTTTAGGAAAAAATATTCCTCCGGATCTGCGGTGCTTCGAAGGCGGCTGCGAAGCGTGCGCAGAATTGCCGATAGCTTCTGGGCGGAGGCCTCGTATTCCCGGGAAATCTCCTGCAGGGTCATGGATTTGGCTCCAGACAAAGCCGCACCCGGCAGGAGGAAAAATAGGCGCGGGCGTAGCGAGGCAAGCACCGGTCGCACACCAGGCTCGCGCCCAGGTGATAGCAGCACTGGCCGACAAACAGCTCGTCCCCACAGAGGCTGCACGCAGCGGCGGAACGGACGGACAATCCGGCAGAAAGATACGGATCGGGGGCATATTCATAATTCAACACAAACTCTCCCTCATTAGATTCAGCCTATCCGCAAAATGATTTAAAACCGGAATATTTTCGATTTATTTATTTTCCATATTTTCCCAGTTCCCAAATTGAGTGTACTACACGATTTGTGTGTTGTCAAGGCTTTTTTTTGCGTGGACAGAAAGTAACGTTCTTCTTCCTTTTCTTGTGGTATGGTGTAGCAGAAGGAAGTGATAAAATGCTTGGAGCAAGAATCGCAGCTCTGCGGCGGCACGCGAATATGAGCCAGGCGGAGCTGGCCCAACGCCTGGCTGTAAGTGCCAGCGCAGTGGGGATGTACGAGCAAGGGCGCAGGGAGCCTTCTATGGATCGAATCGTAGCGTTATCCCGCCTGTTCGGCGTGACGGCAGATTACCTTCTGACCGGAGAGCTTGTCACCGAGAAAGATCGAATCGTCGTGGGAAATATGATTCATCAGGCTTGTGCCAAAGCGGAGCAGGAGATCGTCGTACACCGACCGGACGGCAGCCTGACAAAGCTCACCTCCCAAGAGCTGGCCATGGCCTGCGCAGCAGTGCTTGGATAGCAAGCGCTTGACGGATCAGGGTTTTTGCGGTAGACTGACAGAAAGAAACGGCGGGAGGATTTCACATGGATGAGCAATGGATGCGTCAGGCTTTAGCGCTGGCTGCCCAGGCGGCAGCGGAAGGAGAAGTGCCCGTGGGCTGCCTCATCACCCTGGGAGATCGGGTGGTCGGCCGAGGCCGGAACCGGCGGGAAGGCGGACGAAATGCCCTCTATCACGCAGAGCTGGAGGCCATCCATGAAGCCTGCCAGGCCCTGGGAGGCTGGCGGCTGTGGCAATGCACCATGTATGTCACCCTGGAGCCCTGCCCTATGTGCACCGGCGCCATCATCAATGCCCGGATCGCCCGACTGGTCTACGGCGCTGCAGACAAGCGGGCCGGCTCCTGCGGCTCAGTGACAAATCTCTTTGACCTGCCCTATAATCACCGTCCAATCGTCACCGCCGGTGTACTGGCGGACGAATCGACCGCCCTGATGCAGGCTTTCTTTGCCCGCCTCCGGGAAACACGCGAAAAAAAGACCGCCTGGCAGGCCAATCGCCTGCCGGGCGGTATAGAATGATAAATAAGTGCTTCCATAGAAAAGATCTATTTCAGTAAGAAAGACATATCCCCCTACATTTTTAGTGTAGAGGGATTTTTTTGTAGTATTTTATAAACAACTTGACAAATGCATTTTTGTGCGTGTTCGCGCACGTATTACTACAAGAAAAAATTTCAAGAAATATGTGCCTAATAAGCTTATAACAGATTGATTGCACGCATATAATATGCTATACTAATGTCAAATTAGTAGGAGGTGCTATTTTGGCCAAGGTAAGTACAAACATCAATCTGGATCCGGATCTAAAGAAGGCAGGACAATTGCTCTTTTCTAATCTAGGAATGGATTTGACCACAGCTGTTACGATATTCATCAAACAAGCCGTAAGAGAGCAGAGAATACCCTTTGAGATTTCTATGGATGTGCCTAATGCAACAACAATTGCAGCGTTGAACGAATATGAAGAGATGAAAAAGAATCCCTCGAAATACAAAAGATATGCTTCCTTTGATGCTGCTCTTGATGAGGTTCTTTGATGTTAAATGTTGTATTATCCAACCAGATGAAAAGAGACCTGAAGCTCGCAAAGAAACGTGGATGCAACATGGATCTATTAAAGGATGTGGTGGATAAATTAACAAATCAGGAAGCATTACCGGAAAAATATCAGGACCATTCACTATCGGGTAAGTATGTAAATTTCAGAGAGTGTCATATCCAGCCGGATTGGCTGCTGGTTTACAGGGTAGACGAAGATGTATTGATGCTTTTCCTATTTAGAACAGGTACGCATTCGGATCTGTTTTAAATCGAATTTCTCAAAAGAACGATTACGCGGGAGCTGTCTCTCCAAGGGAGTGCGGCAGCCTTCTTGTGCGCCCGATGCGCGCACAAAAAACAGCACACAGCCTGCTTTCGCTTTGCTGTGTGCTGTCATTCTTTTCATCCTTTTTGCCGCTTGTCCCTTAACCAGGTAACATTGATAAAAGACATCGGTTCTGACTTCTATGGGGGCGTACGCTTTTGACTTAGCTGATCTTCAACTCCTCCCAAAGGGAGTTGACATAACTCAGCATATCGGGATCCAGATTACGGTAGGCGTAGGCGTTATAGTGCTCAGCGAAGGATTCCTGATCCTGGTAGAGGATTTCCATGGCCTCCTCGCCCATTTCATCAATATAATCCTCATTCTCGTAGACGAGCCGGTTGGGAGAGGCATAATAAATATACTCCGCATTGGCAATCGCAGGCTCCTCGCTCAGCATGTAATTGATGAAAATCTCCGCCAGCTCCTGGTTCTGGCAGCAGGAGGGGATGCACATGGCGTCCACGAAGTAGTTGGTGCGCTCGGGATAATAGAAGCGCAAATCCACATCCTCCGACGCAGAGTCCAGCATGATGAAGTAATCGCCCGCGTAGTAGGCGGAAATCGCCGCCTCGCCGGACTCCATCATATTATAGATCTCATCCATCACATAGCTCTTCACCAGAGGGTTTTGGGCCTTCAATTCTTCCAGCGCCTGGTTCCATTCGCTCCGGTCGGTGGTGTTCACGTCGATGCCCAGCTTATACATGGCGGTGCCGAAGGCGTCGCGGGAATTGTTGAACTGGAGAATATCTCCGGCGTACTTGTCGTTCCAGAGCAGCGACCAATCCTGGGCGTCCGCCTCGTCCACCACGTTGGCGTTGTAGATGACGCCCACCACGCCATAGGTATAGGGCACGGTGTAGCGATTGTCGGCGTCATAATAGAGGCCGCGGAAGTGCTCGGGGATATATTGGTAGTTCGGGATATTGTCGTAATTGAGCGGCAGGAGCATATCCTCCTCCAGCATCCTGGCAATCATATAGTCCGAGGGGATCACGAGGTCGTAGCTGACCGCGCCACTTTTCAGCTTGGCATACATGTCCTCGTTGCTGCTGAAGGTCACATAATTGACCTGCACGGCCTGGCCATATTCCTCCTCATACCACTGCTCGAAGGCCTGCACGGTGTCGAGGCTGTCCTCGGAGCCATCGGAGATATATTCGCCCCAGTTGTACACATTCAGAACCAGGGGCTTGGCCGGAGCCAGCACGAAGATGAGCGTTGCCACCACAACCGTCGCCAGCACTCCGTAAGCCAGGCGACGCTTGGTCTTTTGTGTCAGCTCCCAGGCTTTTCTGCGATGGGTGCGGCGAGCACGGCGGGTATCGCGCAGCCGCCGGGTATCCTCGTCGCCGATGAAATTCGACAGGAGCAGCAGGGCCAAAATGGCAAAGAAGATGAGGGTGGCAAGGGCGTACATCTTGGGCGTGACAATCTTCTTGGTCATGCTGTAGATGCGGATGGGAAGGGTCTGGAAGTCGTTGCCCTGGGTGAAATAGCTGATTACGAAATCATCCAGCGACAGGGTGAAGGCCATAATCGCGCCGGTCAGAACGCCCGGAAGAATCTCCGGCAGCTCTACCCGGAAGAAGGCACGCAGGGGCGTGCAGCCCAAGTCCATGGCGGCCTCGGGCAGAGCCTTATCCATCTGCTGGAGCTTGGGCAATACCTGCAAAATCACATAGGGCAGACAGAAGGTGATATGAGCGATGAGCATCGTGCCAAAGCCCAAGCTGGTGGCAAGCCCCAGCCGGGAGCCCACAAACACAAACATCAGCATCAGGGAAATGCCCGTGATGATGTCGGGGTTGATCATCGGGATATTGGTCACGGTGTCCATGGCAAGCCGAAGATAGCGGCTGCGGAGCTTATGGATGCCCACAGCAGCGGCGGTGCCCATGACGGTAGAGATTATGGATGCGCTCAGGGCCAGGATCAGGGTATTTCGGAGGGCGTTCAGGGTTTCCGCGTCGCGCAGCAGCTCCCGGTACCATTTGAGAGAGAAGCCCGAGAACACCGACAGGCTCTTGCCCTCGTTGAAGGAGAACACCAGCAAAATGGCGATAGGCGCAAACAGGAAGAGGAAGACCAGCGCTGTGTAAAGCTTGGATCGTTTTTTCATCCTACACACCTCCGTAGCTGCGCCGGTTGGCCAGCCGCTGCATAAAGGCCATGGAGCACAGCAAAATCAACATCAGGATGAAGGCGATGGCGGCGGCAAAATGGAGGTTATTGGCCACGTACTGCCCCTCGATGGCGTCACCGATCAGGTAGAACTTGCCGTTGCCCAGCTTCTGGGAGATATAGAAGGTGCTGATGGAGGGCACCAGCACCATGGTGATGCCGGAGAACACGCCTGGCAGACTCAGGGGGAGAATGACCCGGCGCAGCACGCCCAGGTTGTTGCAGCCCAAATCCCGCGCCGCCTCCAAAAGCCGCACGTCCATCTTGGCCATGACCGAATAGATGGGCAGGATCATATAGGGCAGGAAATCATACACCATGCCCACAACGACCGCGCCCTCCGTGCCGATGATTTTCGCTGTACCGAGATGCAAGAGGTGTAAAAGGGCATTGAGAATGCCGGTATCCTGCAAAATGGTCATCCAGGCATAGGTGCGGATCAGGAAGTTCATCCACATGGGAATCATAATGAGGGTGATCATCGTGGATTGCACCTTGGGCTCTGCCCGGGCAATGATGTAGGCCATGGGATAGCCAATGAGCAGGCAAATGATCGTGGAAATGATTGCCAGCTTCAGTGAGCGCCAGAAGATCAGGAGGTAGGTATAGACCTGCCGCGCCTCGCCGTTCGCCCCCTCCACGGTGGAGGTGGCGGTAAAGAAGCGGGCGATGTTCTCAAAGGTGAAGTGGAACTGCGCATCGGTGAAGGCGTAGTAGGCAATGAACAGCAGGGGCACGACGGTGAACAGCACCGCCCATACCATGTAGGGCGCAGGTGCGACCCGCTCGTGGAGCTGGACCCGGGTTTCGACTTTTTTCATTCATCGTCCTCACTTTCTGCGTTGGAGAGCTCGTCTAGCTCGTTGCTGAAGGAGGAATAGTCGCCGAACATGCCGGAGAATTCGGATTTTTCCATCACGTGGATGGCGTCCGGCTCAATGTACAGGCCAATGGTCTCGCCCTCGGCCACAAAATCGGTGGTCTGGATCATCCACTTGAAGCCACCAATGTCCACGATGATCTCATAGTGCACCCCCATGAAGGTGACGGAGGTGACAACGCCGCGGAGCATTCCCTTCTCCACCGGCACAATGTCTACATCCTCGGGTCGCACTACCACATCTACCGGCGTGTTTTCGCCGAAGCCCTTGTCCACGCACTCGAAGCTATGGCCGGAGAAGCTGACCCGCCGGTCCTCAAGCATCACGCCATCGACGATGTTGCTCTCGCCGATGAAGTCCGCTACGAAGGCATTCTTCGGCTCGTTGTAGATGTCGATGGGGGAGCCAATCTGGTGAATCCTGCCCTCAGACATGACCACGATGGTGTCGGACATGGACAGGGCCTCCTCCTGATCGTGGGTGACAAAGATGAAGGTGATGCCGGTCTTCTTCTGGATGTTCTTGAGCTCCTGCTGCATATCCTTGCGAAGCTTCAGATCCAGCGCGCCCAGCGGCTCATCCAGCAGCAGCACCCGGGGACGGCTGATGAGCGCCCGGGCAATGGCCACTCGCTGCTGCTGCCCGCCGGACAGGCTGGTGACAGAGCGGCGCTCAAAGCCCTTGAGGGCCACCAGCTCCAAGAGCTCCCCAACCTTCTGCTCGATCTCCACCCGGGGCACATGGCGCTCACGAAGGGGAAAGGCAATATTCTCAAATACATTCAGGTGGGGGAAGAGGGCATAGCGCTGAAAAACGGTGTTTAGGTTGCGCTTGTGGGCGGGAATGTCGTTGATCCGCTCGCCCAGGAACATCACGTCGCCCTCGTCAGGCTGCTCGAAGCCGCCGATGATTCGCAAAATCGTGGTTTTTCCGCAGCCGGAGGGGCCCAGCAGCGTCAGAAATTCGTTGTCGTATACGTTCAGAGTGACATCCTGTAGCACGGGAGCCTCCCCGTCAAAGGATTTGGTGATGTGCTTTAGCTCGATGATCTTTTGCATGGCATAACCCCCACAAAAAAAATAAAGTGATGCGCGGCTGCTGCCTACGTATCACTTGCAAAAAATCCCGGCGCACATCACCCCTCTGGAATCAAGGGAGCACCGTCCTGGTTATTTCAAGGGTTCTGTCTCACAGATATGACCTTACCACTTATTGACCATTTCACAAGCTTGCCGCAATGCAGCATTGGTTTATAGTGACCAACTTATAAAATTTGAGCTTACAGGAGGCCTTGCTTGCGGTGCGCCTCTTACAGCGTGCCCAGCAAAAGCTCCTGCTCAATCAATAAGGCAACAGAAGTTGCCACCGCATAGGCGGTTATCGGCATTCGACCCGGCTGTCCGTCTGGCCTCGGCCGACGCAAAGAAAACGCGCCGGCGGTCGCATATCTGGCTTTGGAAAAAAGAAAATACTTCTATCCAATTGAGACGCCTTATTTTAACAGGAAAAATTGCTGTTGTCAATGCCCAAAGGGAATTTTTTTGACATTTTCTGTCCAAAGGAACGATTCAAGAGGGCGAGAAAGCCTTGCAATTTGAGAGAAAATATACTATTATGATAGCGAATGGAAGAATTTGCCCAGTGTGAGAACGGCTTTTTTGCATACGATAGCAATGGAGGGATTGTATGAACCTTGACTTCCTGCAAATACTGAACTGTCTTGGGGGCGCGGTAGCCGCCGTAGAGGACGGTACTGTGCGCTGGAGTACGGATGACGCCCAGCGCCTCGGCCTTATCGCCGGTACACAGCTTGCGTCTTTGCTTCCCCCGGACGTCACCCCGGAGACGCTACCTCAGCTACAGCAGCTCTCTATGCCGACCCTCGGCGCCGGGATGTATGCCCAAATATACCCAACAGAGCGCGGCTGCGTGCTCATTTTGCATACTGGCAGCCCAGAGCTGAGCTATGCCTCTTTGGCCCAGACCTCCCGAATGCTGCGGGAGCCTCTGGATGATATTCTCTTCACAGCCCGCAGCCTCTTTGAGCGGCTGGAGGAGCTGGAGGATGCCCGCATTCAGGCACAGACATCCCGCCTGAATCGGGGCTTTTACCGGCTGCTGCGGACGGCGTCCGCCCTGTCGGAGCTTCAGCAAAGCGCTTCGTCCGGCGCGTTTTCCCCGGAGCGGGCCGATTTGAAAAAATGGCTGCGCGACCTGAGCGAGCACGCCTGCAGCCTCGTAGCCGCCACAGGCAAAACCCTGGAGATCCGCCTTCCCGCACACCACCTGTATGCGGAGATTGACGCGCCAATGCTCGAACAGGCACTGTGGTGTCTGCTTTCCAATGCCATTCGCTACAGCCCGGAGGGAGCTACCATCACCCTTAGTCTGCAGGAGCGAAATGGCCAATGCCTGTTTTCCATGCACAACCCCATTTCCCAGCCCATATCGCTCAACGACCTGTCCGGCGGCTTCACTCGCCCCCTGAGCCCGGAGTCGGAGCAGCATGGCCTTGGCCTTGGCCTGGTACGGGCCCAGCAGATTGTGCGGCTGCATAGCGGCGTTCTGCTGCTCGAATGCACCCCAACCGGTATCTTTGCGGCCACAATTCGCATTCCCGGTCACCCGGATAAGGACGAGCTGCGTCTGTTGCCGGTGAAGATTGAGAATAGCGGCGGCTTTAGCCAAATACTCGTGGAGCTGTCCGATGTGCTGCCCGACGAGGTCTTCGATACCAGGAGCCTTTAAGCAGCGTCTCCCCGGTTTTTTGCGAAATCCACAAGTTTTTCAAAGGTTTTTCCACTTTTTCGGCGGTTTGCCGATGTACAAATTTCAGCGTGTCTGATATAATATTCACGAGCACCTGCAACGCCGTTGCAGGTGTGGAAAGGGGCCCAATGTCCTTGCAAAGCCGATCTGCCGTCATCCTCATCCCAAATGATTCCGCCCGCACCGGTCGCAGCCGTCCGATGCTGCTGTCCCGGGTGATGGGCGCGGCTGCACTTCGTTGGCTCACCGATGCACTGACCCAGCGGGGCGTGCACCGCTACTTTCTCGTATGCCAGGATCGGTACCTAAACGAGGCCAAGCTCTGCTTCCCCGACGGCTGCCAGCTCACCGCCTGCGTAGACCGCGAGGCGAGCGATCCGCTGCATGTGTTTCTCTCATCCGCCAAGCAAAGCGAAGGAAGCGTCTTGGTCATCACCGGCGCCTGCGTCTGCCTGCCTCCCGCAGAAGGCGTCGCGGGCAAGTCCCATGCGGCCTGTGCCTGTGAAGTAGATCAAAATGAACTGATGTCCGCGCTGGACGAGGAGGATTTTTCGTTCAGCCGGTTTCTTCTGTCCCGGGGCGCCGCCTGCACGGAGGAAGATGGGCTGTACCCCATCAGCTCGCAAGAAGAGCTGGAAACCCTCGCAAGCAAAATGAAGCTTGCCCGCCTCCAGAGCCTTGCCCAGCAGGGCGTGGAAATCTGGGATCCGGAGCGCTGCTATGTGGATCCCGGTGTCAGCGTCGGCCGGGGGGCTGTGCTGATGCCCGGCAGCATTCTGCGCGGCAGGACCGTCGTGGGGCAGGACTGCGTGATTGGTCCCGACGCCCTGCTGGAAAATGCCAACGTGGGCAATGGCTGCCGGATCAACGCCTCCCAGCTCTGGGACTCTACCCTGGGCAGCGACTGCGCGGTGGGGCCCTTTGCCTGCCTTCGCCAGGGCAGCAGCCTTGGCAGCCGGGTGCGGGTCGGCACGGGTACAGAGCTCAACGCCGTAACTCTCGGCGAGGGCACCCATGTGGGCGCAGCGTGCTGCCTGCGGGAGCTTGAATGCGGCCGAAGCTGTACCATTGGCCCGGGCTGCATCACCGCCGCCTCCATGCCGGAGACTGTCGGCCGCATCGTCCTGGACGACGACGCCGTGATCGGCGGCGGCGCCACCTTCGCAGGCCCTGTCAGCGTGGGCCGCTGCGCTGCGGTAGCCGCAGGCGCCACAATTGCGGAGTCGGTTCCCTCCCAGGCCCTGGCCATTGCCAGAGGCCGGCAGACCACACGGAAAGACTGGGCGCTACACAAATAGAGAAAATTCATCCAATATATACAATGAAATTAAGCGAGGTATTTTCTTATGATTGCACACGGCAAGGAGATCAAGGTCTTTTGCGGCAACGCACACCCTGAGTTCGCCAAAGGAATCTGTGAGGAGCTGGGCCTAAACCTGGGCGATTGCGAGGTCAAGGCTTTTGCGGATGGAGAAATCGGCGTCTCTGTCTACGAATCCGTGCGAGGCTGCGACGTCTTTGTGGTGCAGCCCACCTGTAAGCCGGTCAACGACAACCTGATGGAGCTGCTGATTATGATGGACGCCTTCCGCCGTGCCAGCGCAGGCCGCATCACCGCAGTCATTCCCTATTTCGGCTATGCCCGCCAGGATCGCAAGGCCAAGGGACGCGACCCCATCTCCGCCAAGCTGGTGGCCAACATGATCGTCGCCGCCGGAGCCGACCGGGTGCTGACCCTCGACCTCCATGCCGCGCAGATTCAGGGCTTCTCCGATATCCCTGTGGACAACATGCTGGGCAATCCCGTATTTGTAAAATACTACCTCAATAAATTCGATGAGGCGGAATATGACCACGACGACATCGTTGTGGTCTCTCCGGACGTAGGCTCCGTGGCACGCTCCCGTGCCTTTGCCACAAAGGTACATATGGGTCTTGCCATCGTGGACAAGCGCCGCCAGAGAGCCAACTTCTGCGAGGTCATGAACGTCATTGGCGACGTAAAGGACAAAACCTGCATCCTTTTTGACGACATGATCGACACCGCCGGCACCCTGTGCAACGCCGCCCAGGCACTGATTGAAAATGGTGCAAAGGACGTCTATGCCTGCGCCTCTCACGGCGTACTCTCCGGCAGCGGCTGCGAGCGCATTGAGGCAAGCCCCCTGAAGGAGGTCATGCTTCTGAACACCATCCCCCTGCCCGCCAACTACAAGGGCCACAAAATTCGTCAGCTCGACGTCAGCCCCCTGTTCGCCAAGGCCATCACCCGCATCTACAACGAGACGCCCATCTCGAACCTCTTCTGAGCCATGCTGTTTCGGAAACCTTCCGCCGGATGGATGCTGGTGGGGCTGGGCAATCCGGGTCTTCCCTATGAACGCTCCCGGCACAATGTGGGCTTCCGCACCATCGACCTTTTGTGCGCAAAGCTCGGCTGCCGGGCAGACCGGCTGCGGAGTAAGGCACTCACGGGCTTTTGCGAGCTGGGTGGAGAGAAGGTGCTGCTTGTGAAGCCGGTCACCTATATGAACCTCTCCGGCTTGGCCGTTCGGGCGCTGGCCGACTACTACAAGATTCCACCGCAGCACATTCTGGTGATTTTTGACGACATTTCCCTGCCGGTGGGCAAGCTCCGGGTGCGACCCAAGGGCTCCGCCGGCGGTCACAATGGGGTGAAATCGCTCATCGCCGAGCTGGGCACGCAGGAGTTCCCGCGGATCAAGGTGGGCGTCGGAGAAAAGCCGCACCCGGACTATGATCTGGCCGACTGGGTGCTGTCAAGCTTCAGTCCCCAGGAGGAAGGGGCCTTGCAGCCCACCCTGTCGCGGGCAATCGAGGCGGCAGAGGTTATAATCAGCCAGGGCGTGCCCGAAGCCATGAACCGCTTCAACGGTAACTGAACACGAAAAATATCGGGGCTGCCTCCGTGCGGGGGACAGTCCCCTTTTCCACCGCCGGGCAATTATTTGCCAGGTGACGGCATATGCTTTAGCGTAAAAATCGCCAACAGGAGGATGCAATGGAACCACTGCTCAAGGCGCTGGAATCCTTAGAGGAATTCCAAGCTCTGCTACGCGCGGATACGCGGGGCGACCACACTGCCATTTCCGGTGTGGCACAGCTTTGCCGCAGCCATATAATCGCGGCCTTCTGCGCCCATTCGGCCCGCCCTGTCACAGTGCTGTGTCAGGATGATCTGGCAGCCAGCCGTACCGCGCAGGAGCTGACGGCTCTGCTCGGGATTGCGCCCCAGGTGCTGCCCGCCAGAGAGCTGACCCTCTATGATACGGCGGTCGCCTCCCGTGGCTGGGAACAGAAGCGCCTGCGGCAGCTCTATGCCCTCCACAAGGGAGAAACACGCCTGCAGGTCATGTCCCTGGAGGGGGCGTGCCTTCGCACGATGCCTCCAAGCACCCTCGAAGCGGGAACGCTGATCCTGCACACCGGTGAGGATTACAGCCTCACTGAGCTTTCTCGAAGGCTCACCCGCAGCGGCTACACCCGGTGCCAGCTCGTGGAGGGTGTGGGACAGTTTGCGATCCGGGGCGGCATTTTGGACGTCTATTCCCCGGCAGAGGATGTTCCGGTACGCGCGGAATTCTTTGGTGATACCCTCGATGCCATGGGCTATTTCGACCCCATCAGCCAGCGTCGCACGGAAAATGTGGATCGGGCGGTGCTCCTGCCTGTGGCGGAAACCCTGCCCCAGCTCCACGAAGGAGGCGTGGCGGGGCTATGCACCGACATCTCCGCCCTCCTCATCCGGCAGAAGCGCCGCAGAAAGCCAAATTCTGCCCTCATTCAGACCTTAGCGGCCGACCTGGAAAAGCTGGAAAACGGCATTTCCTTCCAGGCGTCCGACCGATATATGGCCCTCATCTACCCCGAATTTTGCACGGCAGCCGACTACATCCCCCAGGGCAGC
The DNA here is from genome assembly GCA_045615685.1 of Faecousia sp. Taxonomy (GTDB): domain Bacteria; phylum Bacillota; class Clostridia; order Oscillospirales; family Oscillospiraceae; genus SVMC01. The sequence goes on along the minus strand of JAZLFG010000005.1, from coordinate 4,936 downwards.
GCCGTGTTCTTCTGCGACCAGGGGAATCTGCGCCGATCTGCCCGCTCCCGAGACGAGGAGCTGGGCGTCTATCTCGATGCGATGCTCTCCGCCGGAACCCTCGCGGGGGAGCTGTGCGACTTCCGAAAGGAGTGGGAAGACTTCTGCGGCAGCCTGACGGGGAGAATGTGCATCTTCTTCGACTCCTTCCTTTCGAGCGCCTTTCCCCATGCACTTTCGCCAAAGCAGCTTCTTTCCGTCAACGCCAAGCAGCTTCCCTCCTACGGAGGCAATCTGGAGGTGGCGGCGGGAGATTTGGCCCATTATCAGAAGAACGGCTTTTCCACCCTCGTCCTGTGTGCCAACCGTCGGCGGGGAGAATCGCTCCAGGAGCTTCTGGAAAGCCACCACATCGCGGCCTCCTTGTGCTTTCCCTGCACGCAAATTCCGGAGCAGGGACAAATTTTGATCGTCGAGGGGAGTCTTCCCAACGGCATGGAGTACCCGGACATTCACCTGGCCGTGCTCTCCGAAGGTCAACTGATTGTCCGGCACGACGAACGAAAGCCCCGCGCACGTGCTAAGGCCAAGTCCGGCGCAACCAATCGCCAAAAGCTCAACTCCTTTGCCGACCTCTCGCCGGGGGATTTTGTGGTACACGAGCACCACGGCATTGGCCGCTATGTGTGCATGGAGCAGCTACGGGTAGAGGGTGCACGGAAGGATTATGTGAAAATCGCCTACCAGGGCACGGATGTGCTCTACGTCCCGGCCACCCAACTGGATCTGGTGAGCAAATACATTGGCGCCGGGGAGGATAGCCCTGTGCGCCTCAATAAGCTCGGCGGTGACGCCTGGAGGAAAACCAAGGCACGCACAAAAAAGGCCGTCCGAGACATGGCAGAGCAATTGGTGAAGCTCTATGCCGAGCGAAGCCGCCTGCCAGGCTACGCCTTCTCTGGGGACACCCCCTGGCAGCAGGAATTCGAAAACGGCTTTGAATACGCCGAGACCGACGACCAGCTCCGCTGCGTGGAAGAAATCAAGGGGGATATGTGCCGCCCCACGCCCATGGATCGCCTATTGTGCGGTGATGTGGGCTTCGGTAAAACCGAGGTTGCGCTTCGTGCTGCCATGAAGGCCATCCTCGACTCCAAGCAGGTGGCAATCCTGGTACCCACCACGGTGCTGGCCCAGCAGCATTATGCCACCGCCACCAAGCGCTTCGGAAGCTACCCTGTGAATATTGATATCCTCTCCCGCTTTCGCACACCCACGCAGCAGAAGCACACACTGGCTTCCCTTCGGGCGGGGACGGTAGACCTTGTCATCGGCACCCATAAGCTCCTGGGCAAGCAGGTGGAATTCAAGGATTTGGGACTGCTGATTGTGGACGAGGAGCAGCGCTTCGGCGTCACACATAAGGAGCGGCTCAAGGAGCTTGCCCGCGGAGTGGATGTGCTGACCCTCTCTGCCACGCCGATTCCCCGCACCCTCAATATGGCCCTGTCGGGGCTTCGGGATATGTCCACACTGGAGGAGCCGCCCCAGGATCGCTATCCGGTGCAGACCTTCGTGATGGAATACGCCGAGCCGGTGATTGACGACGCCATTCGCCGGGAGCTGGCCAGAGGCGGGCAGGTGTACTATCTTCACAACCATGTAGAATCCATCGACCAATGCGCCGCGAGGCTTTTAGAGCGCCTGCCGGAGGCTCGGATTGCCATCGGCCACGGCCAGATGAACGAGGAGCAGCTCGGCGATGTGATGCAGCGCATGGCGGATGGAGAAATCGACATTCTGGTCTGCACTACCATCATTGAGACCGGGATCGACATCCCCAACGTCAACACCCTCATCATCGAGCACGCCGACCGGTTCGGCCTTGCCCAGCTCCATCAGCTTCGGGGCCGGGTGGGACGCAGCGGCCGCCACGCCTTCGCCTACCTGACCTTCCGGCGTGGGAAGGTGCTCAGCGAGGTGGCCGAGAAGCGGCTGAACGCGATTCGGGATTTCGCGGAGTTTGGCTCCGGCTTCAAAATTGCCATGCGCGATCTGGAAATTCGCGGCGCAGGAAATCTCCTGGGCGCGGAGCAATCGGGCCATCTGATGAGCGTGGGCTACGATATGTACCTCAAGCTTCTGGAGGACGCCGTGCTGGAGGAGCGGGGCGAACGAAAGCCCGGCCAGGCCGACTGTACCGCCGACCTGACCATCACCGCCAGCATCGACGAGCGATATGTGGAAAACGGAGAGCAGCGCATGGATCTCTACCGGCGCATGGCGGCCGTTCGTACCCAGGAGGACGCCGACGAGCTATTGGACGAGATCGTGGATCGATACGGCGATCCGCCCAAGGGCGTGATGAATCTCATCTCGGTGGCACTTTTGCGCGCCAAGGCCACAAAGGCCGGAATCACCGACATCAGCCAGAAACAGGCCGTCGTGTGCTTCACCCTGGCAAAATTCGAGGCGGAGGCCGTCGCACAGCTTTGCAATGCTCCTGAATTTCGCAAGCGCAGCTTCATCAGCGCCTCGGAGGGAAAGCCAATGGTCACGGTACGTCTGGTGCAGGGGGAGGATCCCCTGCGCCTTGCCGAGGGCTTCGTGACGCGCCTGGCAGAGCTTTGCGAAAAGTTACAGAGTTCGCCATAATTACTACAAAAGAAAGACGAAATATTTGTAGATTTGTGCCGATTTGTGATTGCATTCTATGGCTCAATTCTATTATAATAGTAGTATCATAAGGATTGACCCGCCACAATTTGACCAATGCGGCGGAAAAATGGCTTTTGCAGGGAGGGGATTACCATTAGCAGGAAACAAAACGGGCCGAACCACTTGTCAGACTCGGAGAACATCCCAGCATACGACGACAGCTTCGACATGGAAGCGCTGGAACGCTTCACCCGTGAGCTGACCGAAAAGCCGGCTGCCTCACAGAATCAGGCCGCCGAGCAGAAGGCGAAAAAGGATGCGCTCTTCAATGCCATTATGGACGAGGAGCTGGCCCACATCCAGGCCAAACCCAAGCCGACGCCTCAGCAGACCAGGAGTCCCCAGCAGACCGGGGGTCCTCAGCAGACCAGAAGCCCCCAGCAAGCCAGAGGCCCTCAGCAGACCAGAGGCTCTCAGCAAGCAGCGAATCTCCGTCCGGTGGTAAAACCCCAGCATAGCGGAGACTTGCCACAAAGCAGTGCAGCCTTACAGCAGCCGACAGAGGAAAAAATGCCGAAAAAGAAGAAACAAAACAAGAAAAAGAACGGAACCACCACGCTCTATGTGATCTGCGCGGTGGTGCTGGTGCTGGCAATTGCTGTGGCCGGCCTGTTCGTGCTGGACGGTGGCATTATTGTGGACAACATCAGCATAGCAGGGATTCCAGTGGGCGGCTTGGATAAGGTCAGCGCTGTGGCGCGAGTGGACAATGCCACCAACGTGCTCTATCAGCAAAACGCTCTGACGATTGCCCTGTCCGACGGTACGCTGGAAATTTCGCCGGAGCTCAGCAACGTAAAGCTCGACACGGTCAAGGCGGTGGACGCCGCCTATGCCTATGGCCGGGTCATGGGGCTTGTGAAGGTGCCCGGGCTGACAAAGGTACCCAAGCAGACGATGGAAATCGACCTTTCACCCTATTTCCAGCTCAACACCGATGACATCAAAAATGCTCTGACGAATAAGGCGGACGCCGTCTACGCAGAGCTTCAGCCCGCCATCGTGGAATTTGAGGAACGACTCCCGGAGCCCACCCAAAGCCCGGACGAAGAAGACGATAACAGCGAGGACGAACCGGACGAAGCGGAGCCCGAGGAACCGGAAATTCAGAAGGTCATGCTTCTTACAAAGGGCGTAACTGCCCGCACCCTGGACGTCGAGGCTCTCTACGAGAGGGTGTTCCAGGCCTACAGCACCGCAGATTTCACCCCCATCGAATTTACCTACGATGAAACTGCGCCGGAGCCCATTGACCTCCAGGCAATCTTTGATGAAAATTGCACCCTACCGGTCGATGCACTCTACAACGAGGAAACCGGCGAGCTGGTGGAGGATACGCCCGGCTACGGATTTAATATTGAAGAAGTACAGGCTCTGCTGGATGAAGCCGATGAGGGCGAGCAGATCGAGGTGCTTTTCACTGAGCTGGAGCCGGAGGTCACCGTTGATGACCTCAAGGGCTACCTGTTCAATGATAAGCTTGCCTCCTACGACTCCCCCCACACGGCCATCGCCAACCGCACCCGTAACCTGGAGCTGGCCTGCGCAGCCATCGACGGCACAATCCTCGAAGATGGCGAGGTGTTCTCCTTCAATAATATTGTAGGCGAGCGCACGGCTGCTAAGGGCTATAAAATGGGTCAGGTGTATATCAGAGATGGCGTAGAAGATCAGCTGGGCGGCGGCTGCTGCCAGGTGGCCTCCACCATTTACCTGTGCGCACTGATGGCCGACCTACAGATTGTCGAGCGGCAGTGCCACTATTTCCAGGTGTCCTATGTGCCCCTGGGCATGGACGCCACCATCTACTGGGGTTCGCTGGACTTCAAGTTTAAGAACAACACCGGCTACCCCATCCGCATTGATGCCAGCGTTTCCGGCGGCTATGTCCACATCGCCATCTACGGCACCGAAACCAAGGACTACACCGTCCGCATGACCTATACTGTCACCTCCCGCACAGAAGACGGCACCAGCGTGGTTTCCTATATGCACAAGCTGGACGCCAACGGCAAAGAAATCTCCGTGGATCGCGTCGCTTCGAGCTATTACCACGTCCACAAGGAAGAAGAGGAAGACGATCCGGACGAGGACGATCCCGATGAAGAACCGCCCGAGCCGGAGCCCCCAGTGGATCCCGATCCCCCAGTAGATCCTGATCCCCCAGTAGATCCCGATCCACCCGTGGATCCCGATCCCCCGGTTGACCCTGATCCCCCTGTAGACCCCGATCCACCTG
>JAZLFG010000004.1:0-6893 GCA_045615685.1 Faecousia sp. | reverse complement strand
TCCGTTTTCCGGTCAGCAGGATCACCTGCAATCTTGCCCCTGCCGGTACCAAAAAGTCCGGTACCCTCTATGATCTTCCGATTCTTCTTGGTATCCTTGTGGCCACAGAGCTTTGCAGACTGCCGAAGGAGCGCTGTGCGTTTTTCGGTGAACTGAGCCTGGAGGGCCATGTCCGGCCGGTGCCCGGGGTGCTGCCTATGGCACTGGCGGCGAAGGAATGTGGCATCGAGGCACTCTATGTGCCGGCGGACAATGCGCCCGAGGCAACCTTGGCGCAGGGGCTCAAGGTGTACCCGGTGCGGGATGTGGCCCAACTGGTGGCGCATCTAAGGGGCGAGATTCCCATTGAACCCCAAGCCCCCTGGGAGCCTGCCGAGGCAAATTGTCCCTCCCTGGATTTTTGCGACGTCAAAGGCCAGGAGAATGCCAAGAGAGCTTTAGAGGTTGCCGCAGCGGGCAGCCACAATATTCTTTTGGTTGGGCCTCCTGGCTCCGGCAAGAGTATGCTCTCGCGTCGGCTTCCCTCGATCCTTCCGGATCTAACGCGGGAGGAGGCGCTGGAGGCAACGAAAATTCGCTCTGTTCTCGGCCTTTTGCCCACAAATGAACCGCTGGTGCGCGAGCGTCCCTTCCGAAGCCCCCATCATACCATTTCTTCCGCCGGTCTTGCCGGTGGCGGCAGCAATCCCCGGCCTGGTGAGGTGTCCCTTGCCCATAAGGGAGTGCTGTTCTTAGACGAACTGCCGGAATTTCGAAAGGAGACTCTGGAGGTGCTGCGTCAGCCGCTGGAGGATGGCTTTGTGACCATTTCCCGGGTGCACGGCGCGGTGAGCTATCCCAGCGAAATTATGCTGGTGTGTGCGATGAATCCCTGCAAATGCGGCTGGTATGGCGATCCCAGCGGACGGTGCACCTGCTCCAAAGCAGCGGTGGACGCCTACCTGAACCGCATCTCCGGGCCACTTTTGGATCGAATTGACATGATTGTGGAGGTCGCCTCGGTGGATTTTGACAATCTGCGCCGCAGGACTCCTGCAGAGTCCTCTGAGGTCATCAAAAGGCGGGTGGATGCTGCCAGGGAACGGCAGCTTGCCCGTTTTGCCGGGACTTCGACTCTATGCAACGCCCGCATGACTCCCGCCCAAATGCGGACGATCTGTACGCTGGATGAGCCGTGTACACAGCTCATGAAGGACGCCTTTTCCGCCCTCGGCCTCACAGCGAGAAGCTACGACCGCATCCTGCGCGTGGCCCGCACCATTGCCGATCTTGATGGCAGCGAGGAGATTGGCACCCAACATCTGGCGGAGGCCATTCGATACCGCACCTTTCAACTGGGTGCACAATAGCGATAGATTCTAAATAGGAGTTATCATATGAAAGAACATTTTTTACTCAAGCTGGGTGAAATTGTCCTCAAGGGGCAAAACCGCTGGCAGTTTGAAAATAAGCTCAAGCAAAACGTCAACCGCAGAATGCGCCCCTTCGGGGAATTTCAGGTCTCCATTGTCCAGTCCACCGTGTTTGTTGAACCCCAGAGCGACGAATGTGACCTTGACAGTGCCTGGGACGCCTGTCACTATATCTTTGGCGTGGTGGCGCTGTGCCGATGCCGGGCCTGCGAAAAGGATTTAGACGCAATCTATGAGGCGGTGAAAGAATATTTGGAGGACGATCTACTGGCCGCGAAGAGCTTCAAGGTAGAATCCAAGCGGGCGGACAAGCGCTTCCCCCTGAATTCCATTCAAATTTCTCAGGAAATCGGTGGCCGCATCGCAGAGAATTTCCCCCATCTGCTCGTGGATGTGCACCATCCGGCCTACACTGTCCATGTGGAAATTCGGGATCAGTTTGCCTATGTCCACGGTCCGGCAGAGCCTGGGGCAGGAGGTCTTCCCACCGGTGTGGGAGGACGGGCGGCAGTACTGCTGTCCGGCGGCATTGATTCGCCGGTGGCAGGCTTCATGATGGCCAAGCGAGGCGTGGAGCTGGAGTGCATCCACTTTTTCTCCTATCCCTACACCTCCGAGCTTGCCAAGGATAAGGTGCTGGAGTTGGCCCGGCTGATGACCCGCTATTGCGGCAGGATGACACTCAATATTGTCAGCTTCACGGAAATTCAGGAGGCCATCCGGGATAATTGTCCGGAGGAATACTTCACCTTAATCATGCGCAGATTTATGATGGAAATTTCCGAGCGGATTGCCAGGGAGCATGGCTGCGGCTGTCTCGTCACCGGGGAAAACCTTGGCCAGGTGGCCAGCCAGACCATGGAGGCCATGGCCGTAACCTCGGCGGTCGTCGATTTGCCCATCTTTACGCCCCTTATTGGCATGGACAAGGAAGAGATTGTCACAATCGCCCGCCGAATTGGCACAATGGATACCTCGATTCTACCCTACGAGGACTGCTGCACCGTCTTCACGCCCAAGCATCCCCGCACCAAACCAACCCTGGAGCAGGTACTTCGTGCAGAGCGCAAGCTCGACAGGGAAGCACTGATTCTCCGGGCATTGGAGCATACGGAGCTTCGGAAGGTGCGCTACCATGGATGAGGCGGCAAAGGTGGTGGCGAGGCTTTCCCAAATCGGGAAAACCCTGGCCACCGCCGAATCCTGCACGGGCGGGCTGATTGGAAAGCTGATGACGGATGTTCCCGGAAGCTCGGCGGTCTATCCCGGCGGCGTGATTTCCTACTGCAACCGTGTAAAGCATCAGCTTCTCGGCGTCTCACAGGCGCTTTTGGATCGGGAAGGGGCTGTATGCGCCGAGGTCGCTCTGCAAATGGCCAAGGGTGTCCAATCTGTTCTTGGCGCAGACTACGGCGTTTCCACCACCGGCGTGGCAGGACCCGGCAGCGATAGCTGCGGAAATCCCCCGGGACTTGTATATGTGGCGGCAGCAGGGAAGGGGAGTGCAGAGGTAATTGAACTCCATCTGTCCGGCAGCCGGGATACAGTGCGGCAGGAAGCCGCTGTGGCGGCATTTTCACTCCTTTTAAGGCTTTTAGACGAGGAAACAGAATGAAAAAGTGGCTTTGTTTTTTTGCTTTTCTTGTGGGAGCGCTGTGTGTCCTGTGTCTGCCTGTGGCAGCCTTTGATATTCAGGACATTACACCGCCTGCAAGTGCACAGAAGCTGGTCTACGGCCAATCGGGCGCGGGTCGGGAGCTGGTTGCCTACCGCTTTGGCGAAGGGGAAAATGTTCTGGTTGCCGGGTTTGCCATCCATGGCTATGAGGACAACTTCGACAAGGATGGCGGTGTATTGGTGTTTACTGCGGATCGCTTGATGCGGCAACTGGAGGAGCATCAGTCGCTGCTGGAGGAATACGACTGGACTGTCTATGTTCTGCCCTGCATGAATCCGGATGGCCTCATGGACGGCAATAGCTGCGATGGGGCCGGCAGATGCACCACCACCTACATAGACGATTTTGACTACCTGCGGACAGGGCAGGGGATTGACCTCAACCGAAGCTTCCCACAGAACTGGCAGAAGCACACAGAAGACCGGAATTTCAACGGCAATCGTCCCTTAGCCGCCATTGAGGCTCGCGCTCTGGCTGATTTTCTCCAGGACGTGAAGGGAAGGGGCCGGAACCTTTGCATAGATGTCCATGGCTGGTATCAGCAGATTATCACCTTCAACGATACAGAAGGCCAGCTTTTCCCCATTTTTTCCGCATATTTTCCAGATACTCAGGATAGCGGTAGCGAATTGGCCAACGGCTATTTTTCCGCTTATGCGGCATCTCTGGGTTATATTTCCTGCCTTTTTGAGTTTCCGGAGGATGTGGACAGCTTATGGAGCTTTATCCGCGAGGGATATGATACCTCCTTCAATGCCTGCATTCTTGCATTACTGGAGGCCTATGGCAGCCGGGAAAACAGCCTGCTGCGCATCCTTGACTACGCAGTGCCCTGGGCGTGGTATCAAAACCGCACGACACTGAATTGTCTTTTTCTAAATCAGATAAATTTCCCCGGTAAAGTCGATGTTTACCGGGGAAATTCTATTTTTTATTAAGTTTTAATTGGGAAATCGGATTTGCCTGAGCGGCAATTTGCAGCTCGGTGCTCTCGATATGGGTATAGATTTGCGTGGTATTGAGGTTTTCGTGACCCAACACCTCCTGCACCGTCTTGACGTCCACGCCGCCGGATAGCATCATCGTGGCTGCTGTATGCCGAAGCTTGTGGGCGGAAAACTGGCTGGCGTCCAGACCGGCAGCCAGCAGGTGCTTCTTGACCAGGCGGTGCACAGCCGAAACGCTGATGCGGTTGTGATCCCGGCTGCCAAAGAGGGCGCGGTTGTCGGTGAGCACCTGCTCTTTGCGAAGGGGAAGATAGTCGTCAATGGCCCGCTTGCAGGCTGCGCCCAGATAGACGATGCGTTCCTTATTGCCCTTGCCGACTACGCGAATGCGGTCGTCGTAGACATCGGAAAGATTCAGCCCCACAAGCTCACTGATGCGGATGCCACAGCTCAGGAAAATCATCAGAATCGCAAAATCCCGCTGGGCATTTGGGCCCTCCACAGCCTCTAAAAGCCGCTGGGACTGGGAAAGGGTCAGATAGCGGGGCAGGGATTTGCGGAGCTTTGGATATTCTAAATCCTTCACCGGGTTAAATTCTAATTGTTTGGTACGCACAGTCAGGTATTTGTAAAAGGATTTGATGGACGACAATTTTCTTGCTCTGGCTGCAGGGCCGATGCCGGTTTCCTTTGACAGCGCGTCGGGGTGCTTGACGCGATCGTTGGCGAGGTAAGAAAGAAAATCATACACGTCATTGACCGTGACCTGGCGAAGAAGATTGGCGTCCACATTGCGGATCGAAATTGTCTCAAAGTCGGTGTTGTAGGGCAGTTCATTTTTAATGAGAATGATAAAGCGAAGGAACATTCGCAAATCGAGATAGTATTCCGCAATTGTTTTTTTGGACTGAGCCTTGATGGTTTCGTGGTAGGATAAAAATTCCCGCAGTATCTGCGGACAGTCGCGGTCGTATTGCATCAGTTGGTACCCCCATAGCAGTTTCGCATCATAGGATTGCGTCATGATTATAGCATACTTCTCTTCCCAACGCAACAAAATTTTTATTTTGCTGCGTTCGTCGGACTTTAAAAAAAGACCAATGACCGGCGAACGCATCAAAATACCTGTTTGTGCGCGTTCGCGGAGCCACAGAATGAGGGCTGCGCTACCCTCTCGCGCAAACACGGCGCACCCATTACGTAGTCAGTGTAACAGACAGCCGCAATAATGTCAAGCATTATTAGACACTTTTCGATACTTTTGTTCGTAGAGCATATCAGCCATGCAGTAGATCATAGTAACAGACGGATAATTATGACGCAATATCCGCCGCACCTTCTCAATATCACCATACTTCCGCATAAGTTCCACAGCGTACACCTTACGCCCACTATGTGTACCAACGTTCTGTGGCAATCGACACGCGACCGCCGCTCGCTTAATATCCTTCCACACCGCTTGGCGCGTCCGATGCGCACCGGGTAAGCGGCCCGGGAATGCCCAATCAGCCCCAGCCTGATCCATAATATCCCCCAGCAGCGACGCAGGTAAACCAATCATGCGCCGCTTACCGGTCTTGCTCTCAGTCACCCACATACGGGGCGCAAGACGATCTGTCCGCAGCTCCAGCACGTCGGATACCCGCAATCCGGTGTGCAGCACCGTCCGCATTACCAGCCGATTACCAGGCGTAAGCAGCATAAGCACACGGTCTACCTCGTCTTTAAGTAAATACTCTGTACGCATATCATCACCCCCCCATCAACATTATGCACAATTAAGTATACACAGAATTGTATAAACTGTCAATAACTGCAAGATCATCCACGTCACCACGCCAGAGCGCATACCCACACCCCGGCACGGCGAACCCGTAACTATCCGGAAGCGCTATAACGTCCGAATAGCTCATATCCAGATAACGTACCTCGGGCAATTTGAGATCGCCACCAGACAAGTACCATCTGCCGCCGACACGAGTATCCGACTTGCGGATATACTTGGAGACATAGGTGATCGCCGCATCATAATTGCTCCCAAGCCTGACGGCTGTAGAGTAACCAAGCGTCCAGTTGCGTACGTTGTGTACCTCCTTTGCACCGCTTGCAATCCATTGATCTAATTGCTGAGAAGACGCAGGCCGCCTAGGCTTGCCCTTAATAGCGCCCCCGGTATACGTCCCAGACGGGATATAATAATCATCGGCCATGCCGCCGAAGAATCCGTGGAAATGTAATGCGCCGTCCTTATGAAGCTCGGTGCACAGGATATAGCGCAGCCCCTTGCGCTGTACTGCATTGCCACAATATGTCGATAATCGCTTAATCACGATATCATAATCATAACGATCTATTTCCGCAGCACTCAACGTGAGAGTAACAAACCAGCCGAAATCACTACATAGCGCATAATCGCGTATACGAGCCACAGCCCTGCGCCTACTACGCTCTATATCCTCCGAATCGCCAGATACATGACGCTTACGCGAACCACCCGAATACGCACCATGATGGCACTCCATCTCCCAATGATCCGCCCGGAACATTGGCTTCTCTGCCGCCAACACTTCGCACCTGCCATCAGGATATACCTTGACACGGCATGTATGTGATATTTCACCCTCACACCGGTGCAGCATCTTAGCCACCGCACCACCAACCAACTCCAACAACCCCCTCAACTGATTGAATAATGTCCTATTATCAAGTATAGGTACGCAGCATCACACGCACCGTGTAGATGTCGTTAGATCTAATAGACCCGTTAGATCTAACGGGCACAAAACGCCCCCTCCCTCACCTGAATGCCCCGGCCCCTTCGCGGCCGGGGGGGTAGCGACCCCCTGCCGCGAGCCG
>JAZLFG010000003.1:0-3820 GCA_045615685.1 Faecousia sp. | reverse complement strand
CGGTTCTCTGTGCTGAGCACAGAGAACCGTCCCCTGTGTTGGCCCCCTGTGTTGGCCCCCCTGTCTTTCCTTACCTCACACGTTTTCCAGGGCCATGAATTTATCAATTCGGCGCTGATGGCGGCCGCCCTCGAAGTCGGTGGTCAGGAAGACGTCCACAATTTCCAGCGCCAGCTTTTCGCCAACCACCGCTGCGCCGATGGCGATCATATTGGCATCGTTGTGCTGCCGGGTCAGCCGTGCGGACATGAGATCAGACAGGAGCGCACACCGAATGCCGCGCACCTTGTTGGCGGTCATGCACATGCCAATGCCGGTGGTGCACAGCACAATGCCCCGCTCACACTCGCCGCTCGCCACGGCCTTTGCCGCGGGGATGCCAAAGTCGGCATAGTCGCAGCTCGCGGGGCTGTCGGTGCCAAAGTCCACGACGCTGTGCCCCAGCGCCTCCAAATGTGCCTGCACCGCCTTCTTGAGCGACAACGCGCCATGGTCGCAGGCAAGAGAAATTTTCATAGGATTCCCTTCTTCAAAAATTCATTTATATTTATAATGGGTTCTGTTTGATTTTTGCAAACCGCCGGGGATACTGTGGCGGCGTGGGGCGGCACTTTTCTATGATCACCACCCGGTGCGTGGCGCTGCCGATGGGGTAGGACGCGATTTCCCGGATGTTTCCGCCCAGACGGCGGATGGCAGTCTCGGCCTGTCTGGCCTCATCGTCGGCCGCCGCGCCCTTCATGGCAAGGAAGCTGCCGCCCACCGCCACAAACGGCAGGCACAGCTCACACAGCACATTCAGCCGCGCCACGGCCCGCGAGGTCGCAAGGTCATACTGCTCCCGCCGGTTTTGCGCCAGCTCCTCTGCCCGGCCAATCAGGATTTCTGCCTCCAGGCCAAGCGCCGGAAGCAGCTCCTGTGCCAGCCAATGCATTCGCTTTGCGGTGGCGTCCAGGAGGGTCAGGGTGCTGCTCGGTTCGCCAAGCTTCAGGGGAATGCCCGGAAAACCCGCGCCGCAGCCGATGTCAATGACCCGCTTGCCCCGGAAATCTGCCAGGCGCAGCAGCGCCAGACTGTCGGCAAAATGCAGCCGGGCCACCTCCCCGGGGTCCGTGATGGCGGTCAGATTCATGACCGCGTTTTTCTCCAGCAGAAGCTGCCCATATCGGCAGAATAAGCCCATCTGTTCGTCCGAGAGCGTCAGCCCAAGCGGCCCGAGCGCCTCGCGCAGTGCTGCCTCCATAATGTCTCCTACAGGGAATCGGGCAGCTTTCGCTGCCCGAAAAGTTCCGATTTTATTTTTTCAGGGCGATTGCCGCCTTTGCTTTGGCGCAGATGTTTTCTGCGGTCAGGCCGAAGTAGGCCAGGCATTCATCCGCCTTGCCGCTGCGGCCAAACTGATCCTCCACGCCCACGCGGAGCACGGGCACCGGGCAGCAGCCGGAAACACACTCTGCCACCGCACCGCCGAGGCCACCGAGGATGGTATGCTCCTCGCAGGTGACGATTGCGCCGGTCTGTCTGGCCGCCGCGCAGATCAGCTCGCAGTCCAGGGGCTTGATGGTGTGGATGTCCAGCACGCGGGCCGAAATGCCCTCCTCCGCCAGCGCCTTTGCGGCCTCCAGCGCGGTGTAGACCATCAGACCGGTGGCAACCAGGGTCACATCCGTGCCCTCGCGCATCGTGACGCCCTTGCCGATGGTGAAGGAATATCCTTCCATCTCGTCGGTGAACACGGGGGTATTGGGACGGGAAAGCCGCAGATAGGCCGGGCCATCGAAGTTCAGAAGGGCCTCCACCGCCAGGGCCGTCTCGTTGCCGTCGCAGGGATGGATGACCGTCATGCCGGGGATGGCACGCATGAGCGCCAGATCCTCCACGCACTGGTGGGTCGCGCCGTCCTCGCCCACGGACACGCCGCCGTGGGTGCCCACGCATACGACGTTCAAGCCCGGATAAGCCACGGAGTTGCGCACCTGCTCATAGGCGCGGCCGGAGGCGAACATGGCAAACGTATTGGTGAAGGGCTTGAGGCCGGCGGCCGCCATACCGGCAGCAACGCCTACCATATTGCACTCGGCAATGCCCATATTGAAGAAGCGATCGGGGAATTCTGCTGCGAAGAATTTGCTCATGGTGGCGTTGGACAGGTCGGCGTCCAGCACCACAAGCTTGGGATACTTTGCGCCCAGCTCGGCCAGGGCCTTTCCATAGGCGCTTCTGGTTGCAATTTTGCCTGCCATATTAGCCTACCTCCTTTTCAAGCTGTGCAATCTGTGCGGTGAGCTCGGCCGTGGCCTGGGCGAGCTGCTCGTCGTTGGGCGCCTTGCCGTGCCAACCGGCGTTGTTCTCCATGAAGCTGACGCCCTTGCCCTTGGTTGTTTTCATGAGGATGACGGTGGGCATTCCCTTGCAGGCGCGGGCTTCTGCCAGGGCTGCGCGAATCTGGTCGAAGTCGTGGCCGTCGATTTTGAGGACGTTCCAGTTGAAGGCGGCAAACTTGGCATCCAGGGGGTCGGTGGGCATGACGTCCTTGGTTGCGCCGTCGATTTGCAGGCCGTTCACGTCTACGAAAATGCAGAGGTTATCGAGCTTGTACTTGGCAGCGGCCATGGTGGCCTCCCAGATCTGGCCCTCGGCCAGCTCGCCGTCGCCGCAGATGGCGTAGACGCGGGCGTCGGACTTCTGGAATTTCTCTGCCAGTGCCATACCCACGGCAGCGGACAGGCCCTGGGCCAGAGAGCCGGTGGACATATCCACGCCGGGCACATGCGCCATATCCGGATGGCCGGAATAGTGGGCGCGGATGGAGCGCAGAAGCTTCATGTCCTCGGTGGGGAAGAAGCCCCGCAGGGACAAAACGGCATACAGCGCCGGAGCGCAATGACCCTTGGACAGGACAAAGCGGTCGCGGCCGGGCATTTTGGGGTTCGCGGGGTCAATATGCATCTCCGCGAAGTAGAGGGTGGTCAGTGCATCCATGCACGAAAGGGAGCCGCCGGGATGGCCGCTGGCTGCCTCGTGAACCGCGTCCACGGCCAGGAGCCGCCCCTGCGCTGCGCGAAGGGCGAGCGCCTGGTTGGTTATATTGTTCATATCATCCATTCCTTTGCTATTAGTCGTCCGCCTGAAGCGGGAAAATACCTGGAAATTGCGGCATTGCGCACAATCTCCCTTGTAATAGGATTATTATACCACAGATAGGGAGCGATTGGCTATGGTTTTTTTCAAATTTTCCAGAAAATATGGGGCACTTTCGGAGAATTCTTCGCATAGAATGGGGGGATACCGGCGTTAGGTCCGGTATGCGCAATATGGCAAGGAGGGAGAATATGATCAATCCATACGACCGCCGCGCCGTGGGCAGGGTGTGGGAGCGGGTTGCACCGGGGAAGGATGTGTTTGCCCGCCCGATGGCAAACGGGGGAAAGCCGCCGTCCCAGACCGCCACACAGGAGGGCATCTCGGAAAGTGACCTCCGCGACAGCCTTCTGGCCCTGGCCGCCGGCTATGATACCCTCGCAAGGAGAATGCCCATGCTGCGGCAGTTGGCAGCCCAGTGCCGCCGAAGTGCCCAAAGTCTGCAAAAGAAGCCCAACAGCGCGAGCGCCGGGGCAACGGAGGCCAGCATCCCAGCCCAGCGGGAGCGGGAGCTTGCCCTCAGAAAAAGCCTCGAAGGCTTCCGCGACAACACCCTGGCCCACCGCATTGCCCGCGAATCCGAACATAGAAGCCGTATGCTTGACAGACTTCGCTAAGGTAACACAGGGGACGGTCCTCTGTGTCTTTGACACAGAGGAACCTCCCCTGTGTTCCCACG
>JAZLFG010000002.1:0-2646 GCA_045615685.1 Faecousia sp. | reverse complement strand
ACAGAGAACCGTCCCCTGTGTTCTCCCTCCTGTGTTCTCCTGTGTTCTCCCCTGTGTTACGCGTTTCTACCGCACCTGGCCGTTGCCGGTGATGACATATTTATACGTCGTCAGCTCCTCCAGGCCCATTGGGCCGCGGGCATGGAGCTTTTGGGTGGAGATGCCCATCTCGCAGCCCAGGCCGAATTCGCCGCCGTCGGTGAAGCGGGTGGAGGCGTTGACGTAGACCGCCGCGCTGTCCACCTGGCGGCAGAAGCGGGCCGCATGAACTCGGCTGTTGGTGAGAATGGCCTCGCTGTGGTGGGTGGAATGGGCGTTGATGTGAGAAATCGCCTCGTCTACCCCGTCCACTACCCGGATGGCCAGGATATAATCGAGGAATTCCGTGTCGAAATCCTGCGGCCCCGCAGGCGTGCCCGGAATGAGCTTTGCCGCAGCTTCATCCAGGCGCAGCTCCACCGGAATTCTGGCTTCATCCACGAGCCTTGCCTTCAATTGGGGCAGAAGCTCCGCCGCAATCTCCCGATGCACCAGCAGCACCTCCTCGGCGTTGCACACAGACGGGCGGCTGGTCTTGGCGTTTTCAATGACGTTCAGCGCCATTGCAAGATCCGCGCTCCGATCCACAAAAATGTGGCAAATGCCCATGCCGGTCTGGATGCAGGGCACCTTGGCATTCTCGGTGCAGGCCCGGATCAGGCCGCCGCCGCCCCGGGGGATCAGCAGATCCACATAGCCCACAGCAGTCATCAGCTCGGTCGCGCTCTGCCGGGTCGTATCCTGCACCAGTTGGCACAGGTCGGGATTCAGCCCGGCGGCGCACAGCCCCTCGCGCAGCGCCTGCACGATGGCATTGGCCGAGGCAAAGGCGTCGCGCCCGCTGCGCAGAATGCACACGTTGCCACTCTTGAGGGCCAGGGCGGCCGCGTCGGAGGTGACATTGGGCCGACTCTCATAGATGATGGCCACCACGCCCAGGGGAACTGCCACCTTCTTCACCGTAAGCCCATTGGCCAGGCGGCGGCGTGAGCGCACCCTTCCGCAGGGGGACGGCAGCTTCGCAACGGCCCGGATGCCATCTGCCATGGCGGCAATGCGTCCTTCGCTCAGCGCCAGCCGGTCAAGCATCACCTCGGGCAAACGATCTCTGGCAGCGTCCATGTCCGCCCGGTTTGCAGTCAAAATTTCCTCTGTGTGTGCAACCAGCTTCGCGGCCATTTGCTCCAATGCCGCGTCAATTTGCTGGGAACGAAGTCCGGCGGCGTCCATGCAGGCGGCCTTTGCGCGAATCAAAATTTCCTGGGTGGTCATTGGTCTTCCTCCTTTGTCTTATTAGCCCGAAAGCGGGTGCCAAAGGGCTCGCCGTCGAGCAGGGAATACAGCAGCTCCGGCCGACGGCCGTTGGCAATGATCATATCGCACCCGGCCTCCAGGCACAGCCTCGCCGCCGAGAGCTTCGTGACCATGCCGCCGGTGCCCAGGGCGCTGCCCGGGTCGCCCGCCAGGGCCAGGATCTCCGGCGTAAGCGCTGTCACCTCGGGGATAAGGGTTGCGGTGGGGTCGATGCGGGGATTGGCGGTGTAGAGGCCGTCGATGTCCGACAAAAGCACCAGAAGCTCCGCGTGCAGAGAGGTGGCGACGATGGCGGCCAGGGTATCGTTGTCGCCGATGGCGATTTCCTTGGTGGAGACGGTGTCATTCTCGTTGACGATGGGCAGCACCTGCCAGGAGAGCAGGCGCTCCATGGTGTTCTTGAAATTGTCAAAATGCTCCGGCTGCTCTACATCGCTGCCGGTGATGAGAATCTGTGCCACCGTGTGGTGGTACTCGGAAAATTCCTTGTCGTATGTATACATCAGCTCGCACTGGCCGACGGCGGCGGCGGCCTGCTTGCCCTGGATGTCGCCCGGACGGCTGCCGAGGCTCAGCTTCCCCACGCCCATGCCGATGGCGCCGGAGCTGACGAGAATCATCTCATGCCCCGCGTTCTTGAAGTCGCTGATGACCCGGCAGAGCTGGGAAATTCGCCGCAAATTGACATGGCCCGTGGGATAGGCCAGGGTGGAGGTGCCGACTTTAATCACAATTCGCATGGTTTTCTCTCCTATCCGCTCTCATTTGTACCGCTGACTCTGGGCCACGGCCAGGGCGTCGCAGCGGTTGTTGTATGCATTTTCGGCGTGGCCCTGCACCCAGTGGAGGCGCACCTCGTGCCGCTCCAGGAGGGCGAGCAGGGCCATCCAGAGGTCGGGATTCAGGGCGGGCTTTTTGTCGGGCTTACGCCAGCCTCTGGCCTGCCAGCCGTAGACCCAGCCCTTCTCTATCGCGTCCACAAGGTAGCGCGAGTCGGTGTAGAGCTCCACGGCGCATGGCTCTGTCAGCGCCTCCAGCGCCCGGATGGCGGCGGTAAGCTCCATGCGGTTGTTGGTGGTCTGCGCCTCGCCGCCGGAGAGCTCTTTCTCGTGCGCCCCGTAGCACAGGATCGCCCCCCAGCCCCCGGGGCCGGGATTCCCGGAGCAGGCGCCGTCGGTATAGATGGTCACGGTCTTTTTCATAGCTTACCTCGTCCTCCACAGGACACAGGGGACGGTTCTCTGTGTCGTACGACACAGAGAACCGTCCCCTGTGTCATTCAGAGCGTCCCCT
>JAZLFG010000001.1:0-35199 GCA_045615685.1 Faecousia sp. | reverse complement strand
GTCCGAAACCACTGAAAAAGTCATTTTTACGTAAACCTCCGGTTTGAATTTTAATAAAAGACAAGCGTTTCTTTTAAAATTCAAACTGAAATGTTTGATATTTCAACCTTAATTTGGGGTCAATCGACTTTTTCAGTGGTTTCGAACCGTCCCCTGTGTTATTCATGGTAGAATAAAGATGCGAGGGGTGAATCTTCATCCAGGATCAGGGTTTTGTTGCCGCCGGAGAGGCTCTTTCGGGCGGCGTCGAGGCTAATCATGAAGGCGTAGAATTCGGCCTTTTCCGTAGTATTATAGGCGTCCGCCAGGATGCGCATATATTCGGCGTCGCCCTCGGCGCGGATGATGGTGGCCTTGGCCTCGGATTCGGACAGGAGGATATCCACCTCTTTGTCGGCGTTATTGCGGGTCTTCTGGGCCTCATAGGCGCCGTTGGCAGTGTATTCGGCGGCGATTTTTTCGCGCTCGGAGATCATGCGTTCGTAGACGGCTTCCTTGTTCTCCGTGGGCATATCCAGGGTCTTGGTCTCCACGGCAGTGATGTCGATGCCATACTGGTCGAAGGTGTTGTCGCAGTTGGCGAGGATGGCCTCGGCCAGTCTACCATCGCGGCCGGAGATAATCTCCTCCTGCTTCATGCTGGAAATGGTGGTCTTGAGGGAATTATAGACCACCGCGTCGATGCGGTACTCGGCATTGGTGACGCTTGCGGAAAGGGTTTCGATGAAGCGGTAGGGATCCGTCACGCGCCAGGTGACAAAGCAGTCGGCAATCATGGATTTCTTGTCCGAGGTAATCACGTCGGATACGGCCAGATCGTAGAGCATCAGGGTGTTGGGGATGGTCTGGGTGGTCTGGACGAAGGGCAGCTTCAGAGAGGGCCCCGGCTTGTCCACCACATGGATGACCGCACCAAACTGCTTGATGACGGTGTATTCGTTTTGCCGCGTGACCACCAGGGCATTTGCCAGGAGAATGAGCGCCAAAATCACGATGGCTGCGATGAGGATGAGCCTTCGCAGGCCCTTCTTCCGGCGGGGCTGCTCATAATTTTGTGTCGTTTCATTGTAGTTCATTGTGCCGCCTCCTCTGCTGCGACTGCCTCGGTGGTATCGTTCAGAATGTCCACCGGCAGGTAGGTGTTGAGCTTGTCATCGCCGGACTTGATGATGACCCGCACATCCGGCAGAATGTCGCCCATGGTTTCATAGAACAGGCGCTGTCGGGTAATCTCGGGGTACTTGGCGTATTCGGCGTAGAGCTCGGTGAATCTCGTGGCCTGGGCGTTGGCCTCGTTGATCTTGGCCTGCTGGTAGGCCTCGGCCTGACGGATGGCCTCGTCGGCGGTGGCCTTGGCGCCGGGGATGACCTGGTTATAGTACTTGTCGGCGTTGTTGGTGGCGGTCTCGGCGCCCTGCTTAGCGGTCTCCACGGCCTTGAAGGCGTTTTGCACCTCGGCGGTGGGCGGCTCGGCGTCCTGCATGGTGAGGTTCACCAGGGCAATGCCCAAATCCTCCGCCGCAATGCGTTCGGCGATTTTGCTTTTGATGGAGGCTTGAATCTCACTTTTGCCGGTGGTGATGACGCTGTCCACATCATACAGACCGATGGTGTCACGGATATAGCTCTGACTGAGCATTTTTAGAATGTCCTCCGGGCTTTCCGAGGCGTAGAGATATTTGATGGGATCCGTGACCTTCCACTCCACATAGAAGTCCACATCCACGAAGTTGTAGTCCACGGTGATCATCACGGACTCCGACTCAATGGATTCGCCGGTGGCGCTGTTGTAGCCGATCTGGATGCCGCGAATATTCTTGGAGATGATGGATCGCTTCTGTACCAGGGGCACCATGAAGTGTAGGCCTGAGTTTTCTACCAACGAGGGCTTTCCGAAGGTTGTCACCACGGCGTACTGATCCTCGGTGGTGTAGTAAAAGGAGGACATCACCACAATGCCTACCACAACCAGTACGGCAACCATTGCGGCGATGGCCCATATTTTTTTAGATCCTAGCTGCATAGCTATCAGCCTTCCTTTCTGTTGTGCGGTTTTATTCCTTTGACGCAAAAGCCGCGCCAGAGTTCCAAAATCAGACAAGTTTTGCCTCAGTCTCCGGGATAGCGCACCGCCTGCCGGGAGAGAAGGGTGATCTCCTCGCCGCTTAGAGGGTGTGCAAAGCGCAGGGAGCGCGCACATAGCTGCTGCGTTGGGCAGCCGTGTGCGTGGGCATAGGCGAGGCTTTCCTCGCTTCCGTATTGCGGGTCGCCCAGCACCGGAGCGCCGAGATAAGCGCAGTGTATTCGAAGCTGATGGGTGCGCCCGGTCAGGGGCCACAGACGTACCAGGGATGTCTTTTCCCCGGCCTCCAGCGTCTCGTAGCGGGTGCGGGCGGGCTTTCCGTCCTCCCGCACGCAGCGCAGGAGGCTTGTGGCCGAAAGCCGGGCAATGGGCGCGTCGATCTGCCCGCAGGCGGGGCATAGCTTCCCATAGAGCGCGGCCTCATAGACCTTTGCCAGTACACCGCGCTTTTGCGCCTCGCATAGAAGTGCATGGACATGGGCATTCTTGGCCAGGAGCACCACGCCAAAGGTGTCCCGATCCAACCGGCTGACCGGATGCACCGCACAGGCCTGCCCGGTTTGGTGATAATAGAACAGCAGCCGGTTTGCCAGCGTTCCGGTGATTCGGTGGAAGGTGGGGTGCATCAAAAGTCCCGAGGGCTTATCCAGCGCAATGAGCGCATCATCCTCATAGAGAATGTCCAGCTCTCCCGGCTCTGCGGGGTAGTCCGGGGTGGGTTCATCGAGGAGAACGCACACGGTGTCTCCGGGCGACAGGAGATCGTCGGTGTGGGCCAGGCTGCCGTTGACCAGCAGGGCGTTCTGGTATTTGAGCCTGCTAACCAGGGAAGAAGACAACCGCAGCTCCCGCCGCAAAAAGGGCAAAAGCTTTCCCGCATTTGTCACAGTTTTCTCCAGAATCAAAGCCATTTCCCCTTCCGTCATGTTCCAAGATATTCTAACAAACCCGACGCAAAAGCGCAAGCATAGATTCTGGCCGGGGGAATTGATAGATTTGTGGAAATAATGCTGTAAAAAGCGGGCAAAAGGTGATATGATATAGAACGAGGTGAGAACGATGATAGAAAATGAAGAAGCTGTCAAAGACGAATCCGTTCCTGAGGAACACGAGTCCTATGTGCCCCGCCCCCGGTGGCAGATTGTGCTGGCCTGGATTGCGCTGGTGATTGTTGTGGCGGGCGTCGTCCTCTATTATTATCAGATTATGCACAAATATTGAGCCATGCGTAAATTTATAGCTCTGTTCGTCTCCTTTTTTAAGGTTGGCATCCTGACCTTCGGCGGCGGCTACGCCATGCTTCCCATGCTTCAGCGGGAGGTGGTAGAGCGCCGGGGCTGGATCAGTGAGGAGGAAATTCTCGACTGCTATGCCATCGGCCAGTGCACGCCCGGCGTCATTGCCGTGAATACGGCCACCTATGTGGGCGTCCGGCAGGGCGGCATCTGGGGCGCAATCGCGGCCACCCTGGGCGTCGTTACCCCGTCGCTGCTGATCATTGCCGCCCTGGCGGGCGTGATCCGCCGCTTCTCGCATCTGCGCACGGTGCAGCATGCCTTTGCGGGCATTCGCGTGGCGGTGTGTGTGCTGGTGGGACAGGCGGTGGTGCGGCTGTGGCGCAAGGGCGTGGAGGGCGCTGCGGCCATTGGCATTTTTGCGGCCTCGTTGGTGCTTTCGGCGCTGTTTGGCGTAAGTGCGGTATGGATTGTGGTGGCCGCGCTTCTCGGCGGACTTGTGCTTGCCTGGAGGGAGGGGAAAAAATGACCTACCTTCTGCTGTTCTGGGAGTTTTTCAAGACCGGCCTTCTGAGCATCGGCGGCGGCCTTGCGACGATTCCCTTCCTCTACGATATGGCCGCCCGTTATGCCTGGTTCACCGCCGAGGAGCTGACCAATATGCTGGCCATCTCTGAATCTACGCCGGGCCCCATCGGCGTCAACATGGCCACCTACGTCGGACTCAGCGTTGCCGGAATCCCCGGCGGGCTGATTGCAACCTTCGCGCTGATCTTGCCGGCCTTCCTCATAATGCTGCTGGTGGCGAGCGCATTGACAAGGCTCAAGGATAACCGCATTGTGCACGCCATGATGCGGGTGCTTCGTCCTGCCTCCGTAGGACTGATTGCGGCGGCGGCGCTCACGGTTTTGCGGGCCGCCTTCTGTCCGCAGGGAGGCATTCAGTGGCCGGCGCTGGCCTTGGGCGCGGTGCTCCTGGCCATCCAACTTAAATGGAAGAAGCTGCATCCCGTGGTGCTGGTGGCCCTGGGCGCCTGCGCCGGGATTGCACTGGGACTATAATATGAAAATTCTTGGAATTGACCCCGGCTATGCCACCACCGGCTTTGGCCTCATTGCGGCGAGCGGCGGCGAGTACCATCTGATGCAGTATGGCGTCATCACCACACCCCCGGAGCTGCCCTTTGCCCAGCGTCTGGAGATGCTCTACGACGACATGGGGCGGCTGCTCGACGTCTTAAAGCCAGAGGCAGTGGCGGTAGAGGAGCTTTTTTGGGGCCGCAATATCACCACCGGCATCGGGGTTTCCCACGGACGCGGGGTGATATTGCTGGCGGTGGCGAAATCCGGCATTCCGCTGTTTGAATATACGCCCATGCAGGTCAAGCAGGCCGTGGTAGGCTACGGTAAAGCGCAGAAGCGGCAGGTCATGGACATGACCCGCCGCATCCTGAAAATGCCAGAACCCGCCCGCCCCGACGACGCGGCAGACGCCATCGCCATCGCCCTGTGCCATGGACGCAGCAGCACCTCGGCCTTGGCAAGGCTGAAAAATAGTATGTGACAAGGGGGGCGGTTTTCCCATCCCCCCTTGTCCCTTTTATTTTTCGTAGGTAAATTCAAATTCCTCCAGGCAGACGGTGTCGCCGTCGTGGATGCCCTGGGCTTCCAGGCGGTCGAACAGGCCGCTGAGGCGTAGCTGGCGGTCGAAGTACATTCTCGATTCGTAGTCATCGAAATTGATATCCGCGATCAGGCGCGAGAGCCAAGCGCCGGTGACCAGCCAATAGTCGTCCTGGTGCACGATGCGAAGCTCCTCCGGGTCTCCGGCCTGGGCCAGAGGCTTCACATATTCTGGCTCGTACACCGTAACCGGCGGCAGCTCGGCGAGCTTTGCGGCGATGGTGCGCATGAGCTGCCGGGTGCCATGGGTGGTGGCGGCGGAGATTTCATAGAGCTCATAGCCCTGCCCGGTCACATAGGCGCGCAGGCGCTCTAAATTGTCGCTGTGCTCGGCGATCAGGTCGCACTTGTTGGCAGCCACGAGCATAGGCCGCTGGGCAAGCTCGGGGGAATACCGCCGAAGCTCCGCGTTAATTTTCTCGAAATCCTCCACAGGATCCCGATCCTCACAGCCGGACACGTCCACAATGTGCACCATCAGTCGGCACCGGTCAATGTGCCGCAGGAAATCATGGCCCAGACCCGCCCCCTCGGCGGCTCCCTCGATGATGCCGGGAATGTCCGCCATGACGAAGGAGACCCCATCATCTACATAGATGACGCCCAAATTGGGATAAAGGGTTGTAAAATGGTAGTTGGCAATTTTGGGATGGGCATTGGAGGTGACAGAGAGAAGGGTGGATTTGCCCACATTGGGGAAGCCCACCAGGCCCACATCGGCCAGCAGCTTTAGCTCCAGAATGACGTCGTGCTCCTCGCCGGGGGTACCGGCCTTGGCGAAGCGAGGCACCTGCCGGGTGGGTGTGGCGAAATGCTTATTGCCCCAGCCGCCGCGACCGCCGCGGCACAGGATGAAGTCCTCGTCGCCGGACATGTCCCGGATTACACTGCCGCTTTCGGCGTCTCGCACCACGGTGCCGCGCGGTACCCGGATGATGAGATTTTCACCCCGCTTGCCGGTGCAGCGGGCGCCCTGGCCATCCTGGCCATTGGGGGCGATGTATTTTCTTTTGTAGCGGAAGTCCATCAGTGTGGACATATTGTCATCCACCCGCAGCACGATGCTGCCCCCATGACCGCCATCGCCGCCGTCGGGGCCGCCTGCCGCCACATATTTCTCCCGGTGGAAGGCCACCGCACCATTGCCGCCGCTGCCGGCCTTAACGAAAATGCGTACCTTATCTACAAACATACGACCCTCCTATGGACGACAAAAATACAGTTTCTATTAGTTATTCTCTATTTATCTAGAATCTATTCCCTATTTATTAATAGTAAAGGCTGTCTCGTACAAGAGACAGCCTCAGACCGTCAAAAAAGCCGCGAAAGCCTGGATGACAGAGTCGCAGGGGGAAGCGTGAAGGGAGGCAAGGCCCGCCCTTCGCGTTCAATCAAACCGTTTTTCAAAACTTCTTCGAAGCTTTGAAAAACGCCTCAGCGTGTCAAAAAGACTTTTTGACACGCTGAAGGCTGCCTCGTACAAGAGACAGCCTTTTACAAATTACTGTTCTGCGTAGACGGAGCACTGCTTCCGATCCTTGCCCTTGCGCTCGAACTTGACCTTGCCGTCGATCAGAGCGAAGAGGGTGTTGTCGGTGCCCATGCCAACGTTGGTGCCGGGATGGATGTGGGTGCCTCTCTGGCGAACCAGGATGTTGCCAGCCAGGACGAACTGGCCATCGGCACGCTTTACGCCCAGCCGCTTGGACTCGGAGTCACGGCCGTTCTTGGTGGAGCCGCCGCCCTTTTTATGTGCAAAGAACTGTAAGCTGATGTTCAGCATTTTGTTACACCTCCATAACTTCGATATAATCAGGATATTCGTCCCGCCAGTGGCTCAAGGTGAGCATCATGCCGGTGAGGACAGCCTGCACGGCGTCCTCCTCCTCGCAGGTGGCGGGGAGCTTCAGAGTGATTTCTGCGGTCTGCTCGTCCACTCTGAGTTTTGCCCGTTCGCCCAGCACCTCTGTGATGGTGTCGGAAGCGAAGGTTACGGCTGTGGAAACGGCGGCACAGACGATGTCGGCGCCCGCTTCGGCATAGCCGCTGTGGCCGGAGCAGCAAAATCCGGTGATTCTGCCATCCGTGTTGAAAAATTCGACCTTTGTCATAGCTTACAGGGCGATCTTTTCAATTTTTACCTTGGTATAGGGCTGCCTGTGGCCGCGGAGGGACTTGGAGTCCTTCTTGGGACGATACTTGAAAACGACGACCTTCTTGGCCTTGCCGTTCTTCAGAACCTTGGCCTCGACCTTCGCGCCCTTAACACAGGGCTTGCCGAAGGTGGAGTTCTCGCCGTCCACGACTGCCAGGACCTGATCGAAGATAACGGCATCGTCAGCTTCTGCGTTCAGCTTTTCGATGAAAATTTCATCGCCCTCTTTTACGCTGTACTGCTTGCCGCCGGTAACGATAATAGCCTGCATGGTTTTGTGCACCTACCTTTTTTGTAGTCTCGCTCTGGGGGCGTGAGGGCATACCTCAGCTTCTACCCCTTCGATGCGGCCAATATATCTTACCATCGGAGAAGACGAATGTCAAACATTTTTTTTGATTTTTCCGGAAAACCTGGATTTTTCCGAGGACTGGGAGGACTTCTGAGAGAACAGGGCGAGGGTCATAATTTATTTACAAATAATTGCCTGTCTGGATGGGAATGATGCTTTGAAAATCCGACGGAATATGTTATAATAGTCAAAATCGTGCATGATATATCTGTTTCACAGCGATAAGGAGGCTCCGTTCTATGAGGAAAAACGCGACAAAAATCTTACTGGCAGCAGTCTGCCTGGCGATTTGTCTGTCCGGCTGTGCATCCAATGGCCCCAAGGTGCCGGTGATGTCTGTAGCAGAAATTGTCGGAATTGGCCCCATCGGCGTGGTTGAGCGCTATGCCGGCGTGGTCAAGGCGGGAGAGACTGTCAGCGTAAATAAAGACAATGATATGGAAATTTCTAAAATCTCCGTCAGTGAGGGCGACGCGGTAACGAAGGGTCAGACGCTCTTCTCTTACGACACTTCATCCTTGTCCATCGACGTGGAGCGGATGCAGCTTGAGGTGGAGCAGATGAACAACAGCATCACCACCAAGAAGGCGCAGATCACCGCCCTTGAAAAGGAGCAGAAGAGTGCCGACTCTGCCGAAAAGCTCCAGTACACCCTGCAAATTCAGCAGCTGGAGCTGGATGTCAAGGAGGCGGAATACAATGTCACCGCCAAGAAAAAGGAGATCGAGCGCACCAAGACCAAGCTGGCCGACGCCAATGTGCTCAGCCCGGTGGATGGCCATATCAAGGCCATTCACAGTGGCGCCAATAGCGTCGATCCCATGACCGGCGAGCCGCTCCCCTTTATCACCATTACCCAGGAGGGAGATTTCCGGGTGTGCGGCACGGTGAACGAGCAGAACGCCATGAACATCTTCGAGGGAATGCCGATGCTGATTCGCTCCCGCACCGACGATACGCAGTTCTGGACCGGCACCATCAGCAAGGTGGATTGGGAAAACCCGGTGCAGGGCAATAACAATTACTATATGTATGACTCCGGCGACGAAATGACCTCCTCCAGCAAGTATCCCTTCTATATCCAGCTCGACGGCGACCTGGGCCTGATGCTGGGCCAGCATGTCTATATCGAGCCGAATAATGGTCAGATGGATGATGGCGGAGAGGAGAATTTCTATCTGCCCTCCTACTATATCAATGACCTGGATGCAGAGGCCTGGGTTTGGGCGGCCAACGACAAGAAAAAGCTGGAGAAACGCACGGTTGTTCTCGGCAACTATAATATCGACATGGACAGCTATGAGATTTTGGAGGGCCTGACTCCAGATGATTTCATCGCCTTCCCGGATGAGAGCCACAAGGTTGGCGCGCAGGTGCGCTATCCCGGCGAGGAAGACGAAGAGGACGGCGAGTTCGCCGACGATTTTGACGGCGAGCTGGATGAGAGCTACTACGATGGCCCGGGAAGCTTCGCCAGAGATTTGCCGCTTCCCTGGTTCTCCGGCAGCGAATTTGATTCTCAGCCGGAGCTGGACGACGGGAATGCTCTGCTGGATCCGGGAATTGCTGTGATAGAGGGAACGGAGGCTGTGGGATGATCCTTTCCATGCAAAATATATGCAAGGAGTATCTGCGCGGAAAGACGCCGGTACCGGTGCTGCGCGACATCTGCCTGGAGGTAGAGGAGGGCGAGTACGTGGCGATCATGGGCCCCTCCGGCTCCGGAAAGACCACGCTGATGAACCTGCTCGGCTGCCTGGACAAGCCCACCTCTGGCAGCTATCTATTCCAGGATCAGGATATTACCACAAGAACCGATGATCAGTTGGCCGTGATCCGCAATCAGCACATTGGCTTTGTGTTCCAGAGCTTCTATCTGCTCCCGAACCTCCATGCAATAGACAACGTTGCTCTGCCGCTGCTGTATGGCAACGTATCCAGATGGGAACGATATGTCCTTGCCCGGGAAGCGCTGGAGGCAGTGGGGCTGGACGAACGAATGAACTTTTATCCGAATCAGCTCTCCGGCGGCCAATGCCAGAGAGTGGCCATTGCCCGCGCAATGGTAGGCAGTCCGCAGCTACTGCTGGCCGATGAGCCCACCGGCGCACTGGATACTGCCTCCGGCGAACAGATTATGGAAATCTTCGAGAAGCTCAATGCCCGGGGTACCACGATCATCATGATCACCCATGAGCCAGGCATTGCCGCCCATGCCCATAAGACCTATCACCTGCTGGACGGTCAGCTTGCGCTTTGAGAAAGGACGGTTCTGTTTTGAGTAAGCGAAAAACGATTATTATTGTGGTCTCCATTGTGCTGTCGGTGGCATTGGCTGCGGGCGCTATCGCCTACGGCCTTAGCCCGGGACGGCGCACCTGCAATGTCTATTCGGTTTCCGATGTTGCCATGACGGACTATTGGGGCGACGATGCCTCCAGCTATGGGCAGGTGCGCGCGGACAAGGTGCAGACCATCTATCTTTCCGGCACCCAGGAGGTCACGGATATCTACGTGACCGAGGGGCAGAGCGTGCAGGTGGGCGATAAGCTGCTGGCCTATGATACCACCCTTTCTGCCCTGGAGGTCTCCCGCAAGGAGCTGGAAATTCGGCAGATGACTGAGGAGCTCACCGCAGCAAAGAAGAAATATAATTCCCTTTCCGGCTCCAAGGTCTATACCGTGTCTGCCGAGCAAAGCACGGCTGCGCCTGTGCAGCTTGTAGCGGAGGCTGAGATACCCACCTATCGTCTGACCCTCCTCAGCCATAAGACGAAGCGGAAAGCGACGACAGAGCAGACCGACCCGGCAGAGCAGACACAGTCCGAGGACGAGGATGAGGACGAGGAGGACCCGACCGAGCCGATCATCGGCACGGTGGATCCGGAAACCGGCGAGGTGCTGACCTATGCCCGCAAGAGTGGCACCGGCACCCAGGATGATCCTTACCTCTATATCTGTGCCAACGGAATTCCCTTTGGCGACGATTTCCTCAAGGAGCTGGGGCTGCTTCCGGACGGCAGCGATACCCCGACCAAGAATGCCGTGTATGTGGTCTTCGGCATTAGCCAGGGCAATAAGCTGGACGGAAAAATTTTGCAGGCGGGCGGCATGTGCTTCTCGATGAAGAATGGAAACGTCTCCTTCATTGTGTTTGACGCGTCGGACTATATCGGTCGCCCCTTCGGTGTACCCAAGCCCAAGCCCGACAATCCCTCTGAGGATGACCCGGATGATAATCCCGATGATAACCCCGACGATGATCCGGACGATAACCCCGATGACAACCCAAGTGACAAGCCTAATAACAACAACAATAACAACAATAACAACAATAACAATAACAACAACAATAACAACAGGCCCAATAACAATACCAACAACAGTCCCAGTACCAACAACAATTCCAATTCGTCCAGTGCTGAAGTGCAGGCGCAGAAGGCGGAGCTGCAGCAGAAAATCAAGGATTTGGACTTGAACCTCCGCATGGCGCAGGTAGACCTGAAGCGGATGAAGCAGGAGCTGTCCGACGGTGTGGTGTACGCAGAGATGGCGGGCACCATCGCCAGCGTGCTGGACGCGGATGAGGCGTTCCAGACCAATGAGCCGATCATCAAGCTGGCGGGCGGCGGCGGCTACTATATCGAAGGCGGTGTCAGCGAGCTGGAGCTCGACAGCGTCTACGAGGGCCAGATGGTCACCGTTACCTCTTGGGAAACCGGCAGCGTGTACCAGGGCGTGGTGCAGAGCATTTCCGACATCCCAACGGAGGGCGATTACTACTACAACGGCATCGGCAGCTCCAATGTCTCCTACTATCCCTACACGGTCGCCATCGACGGCAGTGCCGATTTAAGAGAGTATGAGAGCGTAGAGATGAAGCTGGACGTGGTCCGTGAGGTCACGGATGCGTTCTATCTGGAGCAGCCCTTTATTCTGCAGGAGAATGGACGCAGCTATATTTACGTGGCCGGAGAGGATGGCAAGCTGGAGCGGCGCTCCGTTGATACTGGCGCGTCTCTGTGGGGCTCCTATGTACAGATTGTTGACGGAGTCACCCTGGATGACGCCATTGCGTTCCCCTATGGCAAGGATGTGCGCGAGGGTGCGAAAACCCAGCTCTCCACCCTGGATGAGCTTTACGGCTGGTGAGGAGGGCGTATGAAAGAGAATATTCATCAGGCTTTTCAGGGCGTATGGAGCCATAAGCTGCGCTCGGCGCTGACGATGCTGGGCATCATCATCGGCATCGCCGCCATCATCACCATTGTGTCCACCATCAAGGGCACCAACGAGCAGATCAAGCAGAACCTGATCGGCTCCGGCAACAACGCGGTTACAGTCGATCTCTACCAGGACGACTATGAATATGATCTGTCCTACAGCCCGGTACCCGAGGGCGTTGGGATCATCACCCAGGAGACGAAGGCGGAGCTAAACAAGCTCCGGGGCGTAGAAGCGACAGCTCTGTTTCACCATCGCGGCTACACCGAGGGTGTATTCTATCAAAATACCGTCTACAATGGTGACCTCTATGGGATTGACCCGGATTATTTTGGGGTTTACGACTACCAGCTCACCAGCGGCCGCCCCTTCCTGGAGGCCGATTACCAAAACAATCGCAAGGTGGCCATTTTGGATGCCAAGGCAGTGACGGCCCTGTTCCAGGGGCTTGACCCGATTGGAAAGACGATTGAAATTATGAGTGAGCCCTTTGTGGTGGTGGGCGTGGTGGATACGTCGTCCACCTTCACGCCTGTGATCGAGAGCATCAACGACTATTACCTCTACGCGGACACCTCCTCCGGCCATCTGTTTGTGCCGGACAGCACCTGGCCCATTCTCTACCGCTTTGACGAGCCGCAGTCCGTGGCGGTGAAGGCGAGCAGTACCGACGATATGGCCGCCGCGGGCAAGGCTGTGGCCGACGCCCTGACGGAGAGCCAGATCAGCAACCCGGACAGCCGCTTCAGCTACCAGAACCGTGACCTGCTGGAGCAGGCGCAGCAGCTGCAGGAGATGAGCAATTCCACCAACCGGCAGCTCATATGGATTGCCAGTATCTCCCTTTTGGTGGGCGGCATTGGCGTTATGAATATCATGCTGGTGTCGGTGGCCGAGCGGGTCAGTGAGATCGGCCTGAAGAAGGCGCTGGGCGCAAAGAAGCGCCGCATCCTGGCCCAATTCCTGACCGAGGCCGGCGTGCTCACCAGCACCGGCGGCCTTTTGGGGGTAGCTGCCGGAATTGGTCTTGCGACGATCCTGTCCAAGGTCACCGGAATGCCCTCGGCCATCAGTATCCCGGCCATTTTGATTGCTGTGGTATTTTCGATGGCCATCGGCGTAGTGTTCGGCCTGCTGCCTGCCTCCAAGGCAGCCAACCTGGACCCGATCGTCGCGCTTCGAAGAGACTAAAAATAATAGTTAAGCGGAGAGGCTGCATATTGCGAGCCTCTCCGCTTGTTTCGTTTTGTTCAATCAGGCAGTTGTCTTTTCTGCTTGCAGTCTTTTGATGACAAACAGCGTACCGATGGTCAGGAGGATGCCGGCAGGCAGCGCAACCCAGATTTTCGGCACGAAGCCGGAGATGATGAAGCAGACGAAGGAAATCGCCGCGACCGTGACAGCGTACGGGAGCTGGGTGGCCACATGGTCCACGTGATTGCACTGTGCGCCAGCGGAGGCCATGATGGTGGTGTCCGAGATGGGCGAGCAGTGGTCGCCGCAGACCGCACCGGCCAGGCAGGCGGATACGCCTACGAACAGCAGGGGACTGGTCTCCGGGAAGATGTTGGTGACGATCGGAATGAGAATGCCGAAGGTGCCCCAGGAGGTGCCGGTGGCAAAGGACAGGGCACAGGCAACCAGGAAGATGATGGCCGGCAGGAAGGAGAACAGGCCTGCTGCTGCGGATTCCATGAGGCCTGCCACGAAGAACTTCGCGCCCAGCAGGCTGGTCATATTTTTCAGGCTGGTGGCCAGGGTCAGGATGAGGATGGCGGGCACCATGGCGATGAAGCCCTGGGGCACGCATTTCATTGCTTCCTTGAAATCCAGAACCTTCCGGCAGAGCATGTAGATGACGATCAGAACCAGGGAGATCAGACCGCCCCAAGGCAGGCCAATGTAGGCGTCGGTATTACCGAAAGCGGCGATGAAGTCGCCGGCGCACTCGGTGCCGCCCCAGGCGTCCACGCCGAAGAAGCCGCCCACATAGATCAGGCCAAACACGCACGAGACAATCAGCACGACCACGGGGAGAATCAGATCAAGCACCCGGCCACGGTCGGTGACGGGGGTCTCATCGTTCTTGGCGATGTCTTCGGTATTGCCGATGACGTCGCCCTTCTGCGCCTTGATCTCAAAGTCTGCCATCTTACCATAGTCGAAGCCCATGATAGAAATGGCGATGATGAACACGAAGGTCAGAAGGGAGTAGAAGTTGAAGGGAATCGCCTTGACGAAGAGCTGCAGGCCCGAATAGGTCTCGCTGTCCACGCAGCCGGACACGGCGGCAGCCCAGGAGGAGATCGGGGCGATCATGCACACCGGGGCAGCGGTGGCGTCGATGAGGTAGGCCAGCTTGACGCGGGAGATTTTCTTGGCGTCGGTGAGCGGGCGCATGACTGAGCCAACGGTGAGGCAGTTGAAGTAGTCGTCGATGAAGATCAGCACGCCGAGAATGAAGGTGCAGATGGCTGCGCCGAGCTTGGTCTTCACATGGGAGGAGGCCCAGCGGCCGAAGGCCTGGGAGCCACCGGCCCGGTTGACCAGAGCGACGATGATACCAAGAATCACCAGGAAGGCGAAGATGCCGGCGCCGTCGGAAATGGAAGCCATCAGGCCGTCGGAGACCACGGCATCTACCGAGCCGACGAAGCTAAAGTTGCTGTACATCAGGCCACCCAGAACGATGCCGATGAACAAGGAGGAGTAGACCTCCTTGGTAATCAGCGCCAGGGCAATGGCGATGACAGGGGGCACGAGCGCCCAGAAGGTGCCGTACATATGGCTGCTTTCTTCGGTGACGTTGCTACTGGTGGTGATTGCGCCGACGATGACAACCGCAATAATGACGATGGCAGCAATCAGCGCAACAAGGGATTTGCGTTTCATTTCTCTATCACTCCTGTAAAATAAAATTGCGTCATGATAGCATCATGACGCAATACAGGCTCCTGCATCAGATCATGACAGCGCTCCACTTTCGTGACAGTCTGCCGGATTTTCTCCGGCAGCCCGGCGATTGCCGTGGCGGGCACCCCGGCAACACCTCGGCGAACGCCCCTTTCAGCGCCCGGCTGCCAGGCCGGTGACGGCGCCTACTGATGTTGCTCGCTCCTCTATCATAACTTATGTGTATCGTATACTGAAATTTGGCATTTGTCAACAGAATTTCGGGAACTGTGCCGAAAAATTATAGAGATATAACAATTTTCAAAGGGTTGAGGTGTGAATCAAATTTGAATCACGCTCTGACCATTGCAGCATTTTTGTCGAACGGTGCTGGGGGCAGACGCATATGCTGAAAACGGGAGGGATTCAGCATGAACGGTTTCTATTTCACCTTTCGCGGCGTCACGGCCGCCCAGCGCGCGCAGATGACGTTGACGAACGCAGGGGTTCCATCTGCGCTGCAGCGCGCACCGGGCGCACTGGCGCTGCACGGCTGCGGCTATTGCCTGCGCGTCACGCCCCGCTGGGCGCTTACAGCGGCACAGCTTTTGAAAAATCACGGAATGCAGCGCTGCTACCGCCGCCTGGACGGCCGCTATGAGGAGGTACCCTGTGATCTACTTTGATGCGGCGGCAACGACCATGCAAAAGCCGCCCTCTGTTCGCCGGGCGATGCTGGCTGCCATGGAGCAGCTATCGAGTCCCGGCCGGGGCGGCTATGCCCGGGCGCAGGCGGCGGATGCCATGATGTTCGACTGCCGGCAGGAGGCGGCCGCGCTCTTTGACTGTGAGCCGGAGCAGGTGGTCTTCACCATGAATGCCACCCATGGGCTCAATTTGGCCATCAAGAGCTTAGTTTCCCCGGGACAGCGGGTAGTCATTTCCGGCTTTGAGCACAACGCGGTGCGCCGTCCTCTCCATGGGCTGGGGGCAAAAATTGTCCGGGCGGGCACGCGGCTGTTTGACCCTGTGCGTTTGCTGGAGGAATTTGATCAGGCAGTGACCCGGCAGACGGCGGCGGTGGTATGCACCCATGTGTCGAATGTCTTCGGCTTCATTCTGCCATTGGAGAAAATTGCTCGGCTTTGCAAGGAACGGGGGGTGCCCCTTATTGTGGATGCATCCCAGTCTGCCGGGTGTTTGCCCCTGTCCCTTCGGCGTTTGGGGGCAGAATTTATCGCCATGCCCGGGCACAAGGGCCTCTACGGCCCGCCGGGTACCGGACTTTTGCTGTGCGCCCAACCGGGGAAGCCTCTTTTGGAGGGCGGCACCGGGAGCCAGTCCAGGCTTTTGGAAATGCCCGAAGAGCTACCCGAACGCCTGGAGGCGGGCACACAAAATATATGGGGTGTGGCTGGACTGCGTGCAGGACTTCAGTTTATCCGGGATACCGGTGAGGAGGCAATTCTTGCCCACGAGTGTCGTCTGCGCAGGGATTTGCAGGCGAGGCTAAAAAAGATGAAGCGAATCGAGTGCTTTTCCGGCCAAGACACGCTGCAAAGTGGCGTACTGTCCCTTCGCATCCGGGGGCTCGACGGCGAGGACGCGGCGGGGCTCCTGGCGCAGAAGGAAATTTGTGTGCGTGCGGGTCTCCACTGTGCACCCCTGGCGCATGAGTGTGCCGGAACCATAGAGGGCGGCACCCTGCGCGTAAGCTTCAGCGCCTTCAATACGGCGCGAGAGGTGGAGCAATTTTCCCGTCATTTGGCCGAAATTCTGCGTCTGACGGAGGACTGAACCGGAAAAAATCAAAAAATCCGCATTCGCACTTGCTATTATGTTGTGTTTGCACTATAATTATAGGGATATAGGGGCATGAATCACCGCTGTTTCTATGCCTATTTTCAGGGAACATGACATAGCAGGGAGAATTCGGAATGAAAATACTGCTCAACGAGCTGCGGGAATACGCCAGCCTGATCCCGCAGCCAGGTATCATGGACATTATAGATATTTTGGTGGTAGCCTATCTGTTCTACCGGATTTTTATGCTGATCCGGCAGACGGCGGCAGTCAGAATTGCCCGCAGTATTTTGCTGATTCTGCTGGCCTTCTGGGTTACGCGGCTGCTGCAGATGCATGCCATCAACTATGTGTTAAACTTTGTGCTGGAGTTGGGGGCCTTCGCGCTGATCATCATCTTTCAGCCGGAGCTGCGGCGGGTGCTCGAACGCATTGGCGCAAGGAGCTTTTCCGGGCTGTTTTCCGGCCGTACCCAGAGCAATGAGAGTGAGTATGTGATCGAGCAGACGGTGCGCGCCTGCGATGAAATGTCCAAAAAACGCATCGGTGCTCTGATCGTTTTTGAGCGGGGCATGCCACTGGAGCGCTATTTCAGCACCGGCACGTGCATTGACGCAGCGGTGTCCGAGCAGCTTCTGTGCAATATTTTCTTCCCAAAGGCAGCGCTGCACGATGGGGCACTGATCATCTGTGGGAACCGGGCAGCGGCCGCAGGCTGCGTGCTGCCCCTGACAGAGAATACCCACCTCAGCTCCGACCTGGGCACCCGTCACCGGGCCGGCATTGGCATGAGCGAGGCGACGGATGCAGTGGTGGTGATTGTTTCCGAGGAGGTCGGCACAATCTCCGTGGCGGTCGGAGGTATGCTCAAGCGCCATCTCGCCCCACAGACGCTCCAAAAGCTCTTGCTTCAAGAGCTCAGAACCCAGGATACGGAGGAACAGCGCGGCCTTCTGGGCTGGCTGCGGCGGAATTTGCACCGGGAGGATACGCGAAATGAAAACTAAACTTCCTCTGCTGCTTCTGGCCCTTGTTTCTGCGATTCTTGTCTGGCTCTATGATGTGATCGTGGTAAACCCCAATGACGTCAGCACCTTCACCCAGATTCCCGTCACCTTTGAAAACGAAGACGAGATGCACACCAGAGATCTCATGCTGACCGAGGGCGGGAACGACACCGTGACCCTGCGCATATCCGGCCGCCGCTCAGAGCTCAAGAAGCTCTCCAGGAATAACATTCAGGTCACCGTGGATCTGAGCCAGATCGAGGAAGCGGGGCGGCATGAGCTCACCTACTCTGTAGCCTACCCGGTCAATGTATCGACAGGTGACCTCAGCATCGACAACCGCTCGCCTGCCTATGTTACCGTGGCGGTGGATCACTACATCCGCCGTGCTGTGGAGGTGCGCGCCGTGTTTGAAGGAGAGGCTCCCACCGCGAAGGACGGGGAATTCCTCGCCATCAACACCGACGCGATGGAGATCACCCCCGCAGAGGTGACGGTCACGGGGCCTGCCGAGCTGGTGGAGTCCATCGACTGTGCTCGCATTGTCATCAACACCGCCGATGTGACCAAGACGATCCAGGCCGAGTACGACTATGTGCTTCTGGATGCGGCAGGAGAGACCGTTGCCCGGGACGAGCTTGTGACGGACTGCGAAAAGCTGGCTGTCTCCATCCCGGTTCTGAAATATAAGGACGTGCCACTGGTGCTGAAGACCCAGCCCGGCGGCGGTGCCACCGAGGAAAATATCACCTATACGCTTTCCACTGACGCCATCCGCATTTCCGGTGAGCCGGCGGTGGTGGATCGGATCAACCAGATTGAGCTTGGCACCCTGGACTTTGCCACGATCACCGGACCCATCACCAAGGCCTATCCCGTCACGCTGCCCGAGGACGTCAACAACGACTCCGGCCTGACCGAGGTAGAAGTGTCTGCCCGGGTCAGCGGGCTGAACGTGATTACCATGAGTATCCCGGATTTTTCGCTGATCAATGTGCCGGAGGGCCTGCACGCCGAGGCGCTCGATGAGACGGCAAAGCTGACCCTGAGAGGCGCCCCTGAGGCGATCAGCAGCCTTGCGCCGGAGGATGTCATTGTGTCGGTGGATCTTTCCAGCTTCACCCAGGCGGGCACCTATATTATCCCGGTCAGTGTGCAGCTTCCGGAGGGCCTCCAGGTGGGCGCGATTGGCAGCAACACCCTGACGGTCACACTGTCCTAAAAGGAGCAAAGCCATGCAGCAACAGGTTCAGGTCGCAAGGGTCTTTCCCGACGGCTATGCCGAGGTATTTGTCCGCCGGGAGAGCGCCTGCAGCGGCGATTGCCACAAATGCAGTGGCTGCGGGGCGGCGGCGCAGCAGGTGTCCGTCCGGGCCAGAAACCCCATCGGCGCACAGCCCGGCGACCGGGTCATTGTGACCTCCGACAGCCGGCAGGTGCTTTCGGCGATGGTTGTGGTGTATCTTCTTCCCCTGGCGCTGCTGCTCGCGGGCTATTTCGTGGGGCTAAGGCAGGGAATCGCCGGGCTTACCGCGGTGATCGGCTTTGCCCTTGGCATAGGGTTGATCCTTCTTTATAATCACTATGTATCCAGGCGCAGGCCGGTAAGCTTTGTGCTCACGGCCTATGCGGAGAATTAGCGATGTTTGGCTATATTCGCCCCCGCGTCGATGCGCTTCGCGTATGGGAGGAGGCCTACTACCGCGCTGCCTACTGCGGCCTTTGCCGGTGCTTGGGCAGGCGCTATGGAATGACGAGCCGCTTTTTGGTCAATTATGATAGTACCTTTCTCTATTTGCTGCTGGCAGGCCATGAAGAGCTTCCACCCTGCGGCAAGTGCTTTTGTCCCGCCAGGCCCCTTTGCCGGAAGGCCTGCGTTCCCATCACCCCGGCGATGGAATACGCGGCGGATGTGTGCGTGATTTTATGCGCGGGAAAATTGGATGACGCCCGCCGGGATGGCCATGGGATAAAAAGACTTCCCCCCGCTGTGGCCAGCCTGCTGCTGCGCCGAGCGGTGCGAAAAGCGGGCAAAAGAAGACCAGGTCTGACGGAGCTTCTAAAGAAGCAGCTCACGCTTCTCCATCAATTGGAGGACGAGCGCTGTGCCAGCATGGATCGGGCGGCCGACGCCTTTGCGGGCTTCCTCTGCCACTGCGCGGACGAGGCTCTGCCGGAGGAAAAGCGTCCTGCCCAGCAGCTTCTCTACCATGTGGGCAGATTCATCTATCTGACGGACGCCTTGGACGATTTGCCCAAGGACGCGAAATCCGGCAACTATAACCCGCTGCTTTGCCGTTTCCCCTGTCCGGCAGGGGCTTTAAGCGCGGAAGACCGGGCCTATGTGCGCGAAAGCATCGAAGCCTCGGTGGCGATGGCTGGCAGTGCATTGGCCCTGTGTGCACTAAAAAGCCACCGGGGGTTATTGGAGAATATCGTTTCCCTGGGCCTGCCTGCGGTACTGTGCGCGGTGGATCAGGGGACGTTTCAGGCAAAACGAAAGATGAAAGCAAAGGGTGCACTATGAACGATCCTTATTCTGTGCTGGGGGTATCCCCTTCTGCCTCTGACGATGAGATCAAGAAGGCCTACCGGGATTTAGCAAGGAAATACCACCCGGACAATTATCAGAACAATCCCCTGGCGGAGCTTGCCCAGGAGAAAATGAAGGACATCAACGAGGCTTACGACGCCATTACCCGTTCCCGCTCCGGCGGCAGCACCGGAAGAAGCCAGGGCAGCTATGGCAGCTATGGCAGCTATCAGTCCGCCTCCTCTGGCGATCCCCTCTATGCGCAGGTGCGCCAGGCCATCAACATGGGTGACCTTGCCCGTGCGGAGCAGCTGCTAGATGGCGTCACCAACCGTGATGCCGCTTGGTATTTCCTCAGTGGCGCAGTGGCCCAGCGCAAGGGCTGGCTGGACGAGGCCCAGCGGAACTACCAGATGGCCTGCTCCATGGAGCCGAACAACCTCGAATATCAGCAGGCGCTTCGAACGGTGCGCTACGGAGGCGGCAATATGTACCGCCAGAGCAGCTACCAAAATGGCTGCGATGGCTGCGACATCTGCACCGCCCTCATGTGCCTCAATTGCCTGTGCGGTCGTTAGCTATGAGCCGGACTAAGAAGCTGACCAAGGCGGCCATGCTCACAGCCCTGTCCACGCTGGCACTTTACGCGGCGGGGTGGCTGCCCCGAGGCGCACTGGCGCTGACGGCCCTGTGCGCAATGGTGACGGCGGTAGTGGTCGTGGAGTGCGGCTGTGGTTGGGCGGCGATCCATGCCGCAGCCACGTTTGTCTTAGGCTTTTTGCTGTCGCCGGATCGGACGCTTGCTTTGTGGTATGGCCTGTTTTTTGGCCACTATGCCATTTTTAAGCACTGGATTGAAGCGCTTTCCTCAGCGTTTCTCCGCTGGGTGCTGAAGCTGGGGCTGTTCTATGGCTGCATGGCAGCGTTGTACTTCCTGTTTTCCAAGGCGTTTATTGCTGCCATGCCCCGGCTGCCTGGCTATGTGCTGGCTTTGGGGCTGGGCGCGATATTTGTCCTGTATGATATAGCATTTTCCCGCCTGATGGGGCTGTATGCTCGGCGCATCCATCAGGTGACATAGAGATATGGAAAGGACGAGGAAAGTTTTGATTAGAAGTATGACAGGCTATGGCCGTGCCGTGCAGGAGCTGGGCGGTCGAGAAATTACGGTAGAGCTACGCTCCGTCAACAATCGCTACCTGGACTGTGTGGTAAAGCTTCCCCGAATGTTCAGCTTTGCGGAGGACGCTATTAAGCAGCGGGTCAAGGAATCTGTGACGCGAGGCAAGGTGGATGTCTATATCAGCATCAACCAGGGGGCGCAGGCAGATGTGACGATTGGGTTAAATCGCCCGGTGCTGGAGGGCTATTTGGCCGCGATGCACACCATTGCCGCAGATTAC
Organism: Faecousia sp.; assembly: GCA_045615685.1. GTDB lineage: Bacteria > Bacillota > Clostridia > Oscillospirales > Oscillospiraceae > SVMC01. The sequence goes on along the minus strand of JAZLFG010000001.1, from coordinate 13,829 downwards.
AGCGTGCACGATGACGTCAGCGTGTATACGCTGTCCCGGCTGCCGGAGGTATTCACAGTGGAGAAGGCGCCCCAGGACGAGGAAGAGGTGGTAAGTGCACTTCTGACCGTCACAGAGCAGGCCCTGGCTGCCTATGACGCCATGCGTCTGCGGGAGGGAGAGGCGTTGGCCCAGGATCTGAGAAGCCGGGCAGCGACCATCCTACAGCTTGTGGAGAGGATAGAGCAGCGCAGCCCCGTGACGCTTGCGGAGTATCGTGCTCGGTTGACTGCCCGCATGATGGAGGTGCTGGATACGGTGCAGATTGACGAGAGCCGCATTTTGGCCGAGGCTGCCATCTATGCCGATAAAATTGCCGTGGACGAGGAGACGGTGCGCCTGCGAAGCCACCTGGCCCAGATGAACGCGATGCTGGATACCGGCGGAGCCATCGGCCGCAAGCTGGACTTCCTGATGCAGGAGATGAACCGTGAGGCCAATACCATCGGCTCCAAGGGCAACGATCTGGAGCAGGCGAAAACTGTAGTGGAGGTCAAGGCCGAGCTGGAGAAGATCCGCGAGCAAATGCAGAATATTGAGTGAGGCAATATGAAATTTCTAAACATTGGCTATGGCAATTTGGTGTCGGCGGGCCGGATACTGGCGGTGGTCAGCCCGGAGTCTGCGCCCATCAAGCGGCTGTGCCAGGAGGCGAAGGATCGGGGTATGCTGATCGACGCCTCTTTTGGCCGCAAGACCAAGGCGGTATTATGTATGGATACGGATCATGTGATTCTCTCGGCCATTACGCCGGAATCACTGCTGGCCCGTCTGGAAGAGCGGGAGGAGGAAGCATGAGAGGCACTCTGTTGATTTTTTCCGGCCCTTCCGGCGTGGGAAAGGGCACGATTGTGCGGCAGCTACGGCGTAGAAGCGACAAGATTCGGCTCTCCATTTCTGCCACCACCCGTGCTGCCCGCCCTGAGGATGTGGAGGGTGTCACTTATTTCTTTAAAACAGTGGAAGAATTTCAGGTGATGCTTTCCCGGGGCGAATTTTTAGAGCACGCCTGCTATAGCGGAAATTTCTATGGCACTCCTGCCCAGCCGGTGGAGGATATGCTTCGTGCCGGCCTGGATGTGGTGCTGGAGATCGACGTGCAGGGTGCGCTGCAGGTCATGGAGCGGCGGCCCGACGCGGTGTCGGTATTCGTAGCGGCCCCCAGCTTTGCAGAATTGGAGCGGCGGCTGCGTGGCAGAGGCGATACCACGGGCGACGATCTAAAAAGAAGGCTGCAAGCTGCCCGCTGGGAGTATGCCCAGGCAACAAAATATGACTATATCGTGGTCAATGACTGCGTGGAACACTGTGCAGATGAGGTCATGGCCATCCTCACTGCCGATAAATGCAGGGCCAAATTTCGGGAAGACGATCTCAAGGAGGACGATTGATTATGCTTTACCCCCCAATGTCGGAATTGCTGGCGCACGTTGATAGCCGGTATCTTCTGGTGAACCTGGTGGCGCACCGCGCCCGTCAAATTGCGCTGGAATCGGAAGAATTCCAGGAGCCCCTGGCGGACAAGCCTGTCACTTTGGCTATCCGAGAGGTGGCAAATGGCGAGCTGACCGCCAGTGTGAAGGAAACGTATTTTAGATAAGCTGTTTACTGAAAGGGGGGCATTTTCCTTGATCGCGGAGGTTGCTGTGGCGGTGGCGATTTATGCCATTGACAAGCCATACAGCTACCGGATTCCGGACGAACTGGAGCTGTGCCCCGGAATGCGGGTGCACCTGCCCTTTGGAAACGGCAATCGGCGCACAGAAGGGGTAGTGCTGCGGCTCAGGGAGGGCGACGAGACCGGCCTCAAGGCGGTGGACGCCTCCTTAGACGAGACGCCCCAGCTCTCGCAGGAGCAGCTTCGGCTGGCGGCATTTTTGCGCGAGCGGTATTTCTGCACCTTTTACGACGCCATTCGCGCCATCCTCCCGGCGGGGCTCTGGTATTCCGGAAGCCAGACGCTTTCTCTGGTCTCGCCTCTGCCCGAGGATTGGGCGCAGAAGACCCGCCGTAAGCCGGAGGCGCAAAAGGTGGTAGCACTGCTTTTAGACCTGGGCGGCACTGCCAGGGAGCATCGGCTGCGTGCGATGCTCCCGGAGAACTTTCCCCTGGCCGACTGCCTCCGCTATCTTTCCGGGAAAAAGCTCCTGCATAGCGACGACACCCTTCGCCGCCGGGCCAACGATCGCTACGACAGCTTCGTGCGCCTGGAGGCTTCCACGGCAGAGGCGATAGAATATGCCACCCGCCGCCGAAAAGCCGCCCCCCTGCAGGCTGCGGTGCTGGAGCTTCTGTGTACGTTGGGAAGCGGCAGCGCCAAGGAGATTTGCTATTTTACCGGCGCGTCCACAGCGGTTCTGCGCAGGCTCGAAAAGCTGGGCTTTTTGTCCTTCTTTACCTGCGAGGTGCTGCGGCGGGCAAAGCTGCCGCCGGCCACGAAGGCAATGCCGATTTCCCTCAATCCGGATCAGGCGCGGGCGCTTTCCGGCCTTTCCCGGCAAATGGAGGCGAGCGATCCCGGGGTAGCGCTTCTCTACGGCGTCACCGGCAGCGGGAAGACGGCGGTGTATATTGAATTAATTGCCCGATGCCTGGCGCGGGGACAGCAGGCGATTTTGCTTGTGCCGGAAATTTCTCTAACCCCCCAGCTCCTTGCTAAGATGGCGTCGCATTTTGGCGACCAGGTCGCGGTGCTGCACAGCAGTCTTGGTGTCGGCGAGCGCTATGATGAATGGAAGCGCGTGCGCAGAGGGCAGGCGCGGCTCGTGGTGGGTACCCGCTCGGCGGTGTTCGCCCCCACAGAGCAATTGGGGCTTCTCATCGTGGACGAGGAGCACGAGCATACCTATAAATCAGAAAATACCCCCTATTACCATGCCCGCGAGGTGGCCATCTACCGGGGCGCGAGGGAGAATGCCCTGGTGCTTCTCGGCTCGGCGACTCCCTCGGTGGAGTCTATGTACCGGGCCAGGAGCGGGGCCTATACCCTCTACACCCTGCCCCTTCGCTACAATGGCGCGGCGCTGCCCCAGGTGCGCATCACGGATATGCGCCGGGAGCTGCAAGACGGCCACGCCGGCGCCATCAGCCGCGAGCTGCTTTCTCAGATCCGGCAGGGGCATAGCGAGGGGAAGAAGACCATATTATTTCTCAATCGCCGTGGCAGCAGTCCCCTGGCCGTGTGCGTTGGCTGCGGCTTTGTGCCGCAGTGCCCAAGGTGCAGCGTGCACCTGACCCACCACGCCGCCAACCGGCGCAGGATGTGCCACTACTGCGGCTACTCCGAGCCTGCCGATGATCGCTGCCCCCAGTGCGGCGGCAGGCTGAAATATGTCGGCTTCGGCACCCAGCGGGTGGAGGAGGAGCTCCACCGGGAAGCGCCGGAGCTGGGGGTGCTTCGAATGGACGCGGACACAATCTCCGCCGCCAACCCCCACGAAAAAATTCTCTCCCGCTTTGAAAAGGAGAATATTCCGGTGCTCATCGGCACCCAAATGGTGACGAAGGGCCTCAATTTTGAGGCAGTGACCCTGGTGGGCGTGCTGGATGCGGATGCGGCGCTGTATATGGATCATTTTCGCGCCGCAGAGACGGCCTTCTCCATGATGACCCAGGTGATCGGCCGGGCGGGACGCTTTCAGAGTCCGGGCACGGCGATGATTCAGACCATGACCCCGGAAAATACCGTAATTTTGCAGGCTGCCCGGCAGGATTACGACGCCTTTTACGAAAAAGAGATCGAGCTTCGAAGGCTGCGGCAGTGCCCGCCCTTCTGCGACCTCATCACCATCACCTTTTCCGGGCAGGACGAGCACCGGGTATTGGCCAGCGCCCAAAGTCTGCGAGACGCGTTTGCAGGGGCGCTGCAGGACGAAGCCTACCGGAGCCTTCGGGTGCGGCTGCTTGGCCCTGCCCCTGCGCCGGTGACGCGGGTGAACAATACCTACCGCTATCGCCTGACGCTGTGTGCGGAAAATAACCGCACGCTGCGCAGCCTGGTAGCCTATTATCTGCGACAATTTGCGAAGGATAAGCGCAACAAGGGCGTCTACGCCCTTGCAGACGTGAATGCCTACGATTAAGAAGGAGAAGCACTTATGGCACTTAGAATGATCATGACAGAGGAGCAGCCCACGCTCCACAAGCGCGCCCGTCCCGTGATTCGCTTTGATCAGCGGCTCCACGAGCTGCTTGACGACATGGCCGAAACCCTTGATGCGGCGAACGGCGCTGGACTTGCCGCCCCCCAGGTGGGCATCCTCCGAAGGGCCTTTATTGTGGACGTGGATGACAATGGCCTTCTGGAAATGATAAATCCGGAAATTTTAGAGACCTCCGGTGAGCAGGATGACATCGAGGGCTGCCTGAGCCTGCCCGGCAAATGGGGCATGGTCATACGCCCAAGCTACGTCCGCGTCAAGGCGCAGGATCGGTACGGCGAGTGGTTCGAGATCGAGGCCGAGGACTTGAAGGCCAGGTGCATTCTCCATGAATATGACCATCTGGAGGGCCGACTTTACTCTGAGCTCGTCCACCGGTGGCTCACCGATGAGGAGGTTGCCGCCCTGCAGGAGGATGATGCATGAGAGTTGTGTTCATGGGCACACCCGACATTGCGGCTGCCTGCCTTTCGCGCCTGTGCGAGGCGGAGGTGGAGCTTGTCGGCGTGTACACCAAGCCGGATATGCCGAAAAATCGTGGCATGAAGCTGGCCATGTCCGAGGTCAAGGAGGTAGCCCTGGCAAAGGGGCTTCCGGTTTATCAGCCGACCACCTTCAAAGACGACGCGGTTTATGAGGAGTTAAAGGCGCTTCGGCCGGATGTGATTGCCGTGGTGGCCTATGGAAAAATTTTGCCCCAGCGGGTATTAGATATTCCGCCTCTGGGTTGTATCAATATTCATGCCAGCATTCTGCCCGAGCTTCGCGGTGCGGGGCCGGTGCAGTGGGCAATTCTAAATGGAATGAAGCAAACCGGCGTGACCGGTATGTATATGGACGCGGGCATGGACACCGGCGATATCATTGAGATTCGCAAGACCCCCATCGACCCGGAGGAAAATGCTCAAGCGCTTCTGGATCGCCTTGCAAAGCTGGGCGGCGAGCTTCTCTATGACCTCATGAACCGTCTGGCCCGGGGGGAGACCCTGCCCCGGTGCCCGCAGGTGCATAGCAAAGCCACAGCCGCGCCCATGCTTACGAAGGCACTGTGTCCCATCGACTGGGAGAAGCCCTCGCAGGAAATTTTTGATCAAATTCGCGGCCTTGACCCCTGGCCGGTGGCGACCACCGAGCTGGCGGGCAAGCGCTTTAAGATTTACCGCGCCAGGAAAACCGGGCGCGAGGCAGAAGCCGCACCCGGCACAGTTCTTGGCCTCACGAAGACCGGATTGGAGCTGGTCTGCGGCGATGGGAAAACCCTGGAGCTGACCCAATTGCAGGCCGAGGGCGGCAAGCGCATGGCTGCGCCGGACTATTTCCGGGGCCATCCGCTGCCGGGAGCGAAGGCGTGACGGCACGGCAGACAGCGCTCGCGGCTCTGATCGCCTGCCGCAAGGCTGGCGCCTGGTCAGACGGCGTGCTCAAGGAATATATCGCCCGGGACCGTCTCGACCGCCGGGACGCGGCCCTGGCCAGCCGCCTGTGCTACGGGGTACTGCAAAACCGCCAGCTATTGGATTTCTATATCAGCACTTTTTTAAAGGGAAGACTCCAGGATTTGCAGCCGGTGGTGCTGGACATTTTGCGGCTTGGCGTCTACCAGCTCACCATGATGGATAAAATCCCCGCCTCCGCCGCGGTCAACGAGGCGGTAGAGCAGGGCAAGCGCTATGCCAACAGCCGGGCGGCCGGACTGATCAATGGCCTTCTGCGTGCAGTGAGCCGGGCAAAGGACATGCCCGAGCCACCAGACCTTGCGACCCGCTACAGCCATCCCCAGCCGTTAGTAGATCTGCTGCGCGAAAATGTGGGCGATGCGCTTTTACCGGCCCTGTTGGAAAGCCACAACAGCGCCCCCCGCACTGTGGTGCAGGTAAACACCGTAAAGGTCAGCGCCGCAGAGGCTGCCGAGCGATTGCAGCAGCAGGGCGTCGGCTGCGAGAAGCACCCCTGGCTGCCGGATTGCTACTATCTCACCGCGACAGGTAATTTGGAGCACCTGCCCGCCTTTCGTGATGGGCTTGTGTATGTGCAGGATCCTGCTGCGAAGCTGGTAGCATTGGCCGCCGGCCTCCGGCCCGGGATGCAGGTGCTCGATTGCTGCGCCGCGCCCGGGGGCAAGAGCTTTGCCGCCGCCATCGAAATGAAAAATCAGGGGGGCATCATTGCCTGCGATCTTCATCCCCATAAGATTGCCCTGATCGAGAAGGGCGCGGAGCGCCTGGGCCTGTCGGCCATTGCGCCGCAGCTCCAGGATGCGACCCAGGAGCATCCCCAGTGGGTGGGCGCCATGGACGCGGTGATTGCCGATGTGCCCTGCTCTGGCCTGGGGGTGATCCGCAAGAAGCCGGACATCCGATATAAGGATCTGTCCCGCATCGGTGCGCTGCCTGAAATTCAGCGAGGAATTTTGGAGCAGCAGGCCGCCTATGTCCGCCCCGGCGGGGTGCTGCTCTACAGCACCTGCACCATAGTGAAGCAGGAAAACGGCATGGTGGTGGAGGCGTTTTTGAAGGATCATCCGGAATTTTCTCCGGAAGACCTAACATTGCCGCCCGAATGCGGCCTGTCCGGCCCGATGGCCACCTTTCTACCCTGCTGCCAGGGTACGGACGGATTCTTTATGGCAAAAATGAGGAAAATACGATGAAGGACATCAAGTCCATGACCCTCCCGGAGCTATCGCAGGCGCTGCAGGAGATGGGAGAGCCCTCCTTCCGGGCGGGACAAATCTACCGCTGGCTCCACAAAGGCGTGCGGAGCTTTGAGGAAATGACAAACATCTCCAAGTCGCTGCGGGAGAGACTCTCGGAAAATTTTGTATTGACAAGTCCACAGGTTGCCCGCAAGCTCGTCTCTGAGCGAGACGGCACGATCAAATATCTCTTTCGGCTTGCCGACGGCTATTGCGTAGAGTCGGTGCTGATGCGCTATCACCACGGCAACAGCCTGTGCATTTCCTCCGAGGTGGGCTGCGCAATGGGCTGCGCCTTCTGTGCCTCCACGAGAGGCGGGCTGGTGCGCCGCCTGCGTCCTTCGGAGCTGCTCGATCAGGTGTTGTTCGCCCAGCTCGACTCCGGCTTGACGATCTCCCATATCGTCCTCATGGGCATTGGTGAGCCGCTGGACAATTATGACGCGGTGCGGCGTTTCCTGACTTTAGTGAACAGCCCCGAGGGGCTGAATATCGGAATGCGCCACATCAGCCTGTCCACCTGCGGCCTGGTCGAGGGCATCGACCGCCTGGCGCAGGAGGAGCTGCAGTTGACCCTTTCGGTCTCCCTCCACAGCCCGGACGACGCGGTGCGAAGCCGACTCATGCCCATCAATCGGCGCTATGATGTGGCCACCCTGGTGGACGCCTGCCGCCGTTACTTTGAAAAAACCGGCCGTCGCATCTCGTTTGAATACGCGATGATCGACGGCGTGAACGATACGCCCGAGATGGCAGCGCTTTTGATTCGCCGTCTCAAGGGCCTTCCGGCCCACGTGAACCTCATCCCCCTCAACCGCATCGAGGAAAGTCCTCTAAAGCCCAGCACAAGGCAGGCAGTGGAGGTGTTCCAGAGGGCGCTGGAGGAGGCGGGAATCACGGCCACCGTCCGCAGAACCCTGGGCAGCGATATCGACGCTTCCTGCGGGCAACTGCGGAAAAAGTATGAAAAAGCCAACGCTTGAAGAGCGGAAAGGAGGTTGCCATGGATGCATGGGGACTGACGGACACCGGCGCTGTCCGAAAGCAAAATCAGGACTACTATGACATCATACCCTTTGGGCCTGAGTGCTTGCTGGCGATTGTGTGCGACGGCATGGGCGGTGCGAAATCCGGCAACATTGCCAGCCGCTTGGCAGGGGACGTATTTTGCGGTGAGGTTCGCCGGAATATGCGCCCGGATTTGCTGGTGGATGACGTGAAGCGGGTCATGACCGACGCCATTCAGCTAGCCAACCAGGCGGTCTATGAGCATGGCCAGCTGAGCGACGACTACACCGGCATGGGCACCACTCTGGTGGCCGCCTTTGTCTGCGGAAAGACGCTGGTTGTGGCCAACGTAGGCGACAGCCGCGCCTACCTGATTGAGGGCAGCGGTATCCGGCAGATCACGGTGGATCACTCCGTAGTGCAAATGATGCTGCGAAGGGGGGAAATCTCCCGGGAGGAGGCCAGGCACCATCCGGTTAAGAATCTCATCACCCGTGCGGTGGGTACAGAGCCTCGGGTGGTGTGCGATATCTTTACCCTGCCGGTGGAGCGGGGAGACAATGTGCTGTTGTGCTCTGACGGTCTGAGCAATCTTGTGGCAGACCAGGAGCTTTTATTTGAGATTGTGCACGGCGTGGACAAGTCCGGCTGCTGTCAGAGGCTTCTGGATGTGGCACTTAGCCGCGGTGCGCCGGACAATGTGACCTCGGTACTGGTTGCAATTTGACTTTCGTTTTTTGACTCTATCTTTGGCATTCCGCCGGCCGAAATCGGCGGAGCCGCTGGGCGGCAAAGGAGATATGTATGGATAATTACATAGGCAAAATGCTCGACGACCGGTATGAGATTTTGGAGGTCATCGGCACAGGCGGCATGGCTGTGGTATACAAGGCAAAATGCCATCGGTTGAACCGGCTGGTTGCCATCAAAATTCTCAAGGATGAATATTCTAAGGACAATGAGTTCCGCCGGCGCTTCCGGGCGGAGTCCCAGGCGGTCGCCATGCTGTCGCATCCCAATATTGTGGCGGTATACGATGTGTCGCAGTCCGGCGACACAGACTATATCGTCATGGAGCTGATCGACGGCATCACCTTGAAGCAATATATGGAGAAGAAGGGCGTGCTCAATTGGCGCGAGACCCTCCATTTCTCCATGCAGATTGCCAAGGCTCTGGAGCACGCGCACAGCCGGGGCATTGTCCACCGGGACATCAAGCCCCACAACATTATGATCCTCAAAAACGGCAGTGTTAAGGTAGCTGATTTTGGCATTGCCCGGGTCAGCTCTGCCCAGAGCACCTTAACCCGGGAGGCGCTGGGCTCAGTGCACTATATCTCCCCCGAGCAGGCCAAGGGCAGCCGGGTGGACAACCGCTCCGACCTCTATTCCCTGGGTGTTGTGATGTATGAGATGCTGGCGGGTCGGCCCCCCTACGATGGTGATTCGCCGGTGGCGGTGGCCATTAAGCACATCAACGCAGCCGCGCCTATGCCCAGCCGTCTCAATCCCAGCATTCCGGGCGGCCTGGAGCAGATCACGATGCACGCCATGTGCGCCAACCTGGATGAGCGCTATTCCTCCGCCACGGAGATGCTCTACGATATGGAGGAATTCCGCAAGAATCCCAGCATCCTCTTCCGCTTCCGGGGCAGCGCTGCATCGACGCGTACCCCGCCACCTCCCCGCATTCAGGAAAAGACGCCCGAGCAGCGCAGGGCAGAGGAACGCGCCCGCCGCAGAAGGCTCGAAGAGGAACGCAGGCAGGCCCAGCGCCGACGTATGCGCAATATTGCGCTTGTCTCCGGAGCGATTGTGCTGATTGTGATTGTCATCATCGTGCTGGCCAGCTCCTGCGGGAAAAAGGTAGAGCTGGTGACGGTGCCCGACTTTACCGATTTGATTTTTGCTGACTTGGCAAGCTCCGACTATCCTGGCCTCAAGCTGGTAGAGGATAGTAAGGAGTACAGCAGTGACTTTGCGGAAGGACATATCATCCGCCAGACGCCCGATGCCGATACCCAGGTGGAGGAGGGCACGAAAATTCTCCTCGTGGTAAGCCTTGGCGAAAAGACCAGCGATATGCCGGACGTATTGGAGATGAAGTCCGGCGAGGCACAGAGCCTGCTCAAGAGCATGGAGATGGAATTAAACATCCGCGTGGAGCAGGTGTTTGACGATGAGGTAGAGGAAGGCCGCGTTGTCCGCACCGAGCCGCTCGATGGTGTTCCCCTGGCGCAGGGGCAGACCGTCATTCTCTATGTCAGCAAGGGCGCAGAAACTCCCAAGGTAGAGGTACCCAAGGTGAAGGGTGAAACTCTTGCCAAGGCAATCGCCGCACTGACGCAAGCCAAGCTGGACTATGAAAAGACCTATGTGGACAGCGACGAGGACAAGGATACCGTCGTGTCCCAGAGCATCGAGGCGGGCGAAGAGGTACCCGAGGGCACGGTCATCACTCTGGAGATTTCCAACGGTCCCAAGGAGGAAAAGCCTGAGGAGCAGCCCGAGAATAAGCCCGACGAGAAACCCAACGAGCCTGTCACGCCTGAGCCTTCCACAGGTTCGGAACCTGGCCCCAACGATCCTGCCACCCAGATGACCACCAAGATTCACACCGTTACCGTGGAGGATCACGCGGAGCCTGTGACAGTGAGCGTGATCTGCGCTCCCACCAATGAGGTCTGCGGCGAGACCCAGCAGCTGGAGCCGGGGGAGAATTCCATCAACATCGCCCTCACCGGCAGCGGCAGCGTGACCTATAATGTCTACGTGAACGATTCGTTCTACACCTCGTTCACCGTAAACTTTGGATAGGAGAAGGTATGACAGGCAGAATCCTGAAAGTACTCAGCGGCTTCTACTATGTAGAGGCCGCTGACGGTCTGATCGAGTGCCGCGCCCGGGGCATCCTCCGCAAGGAGGGGCAAAGCCCCTTGGCAGGAGATGAAGTCATTTATTCCCAGACAGGCAGCCGGGGTATGGTGGAGCGCATTTTGCCGCGGCGCAATCACTTTGTGCGTCCGGCGGTCAGCAATATCGATCTTCTGGTGCTGCTGGCGGCAGCCTGTAATCCGGTGACAGACCCATTTTTGCTCGACCGGGTGCTGGCCATTGCGGGCAGTCAGGAGGTAGAATGCCTCATCTGTGTCAACAAGTGCGACCTGGATCCCGGCGATGCGCTGGTGCGTATCTACCGTCACGCCGGAATCGACACCCTCCGCACCAGCGCCAAAACCGGCGAAGGGGTGGAGGCACTGCGCGACCGCATTGCCGGAAAGACGGTCGCCTTTACCGGAAATTCCGGTGTAGGAAAGAGCAGCCTCATCAATGCGATTGCCCCGAGCCTGGCCATTCCCACCGGAGAAGTGTCGGATAAGCTGGGACGCGGTCGCCATACCACCCGCCATGTGGAGCTCTATCCCTGGGCGCCCGGTAGCTACATGACGGACACGCCGGGCTTTTCCAGCTTCGATACCGACCGGATGGAGCTGATTTTGTGCCAGGAGCTTCCCTATGCCTTTGGCGATTTCGCTCCCTATCTGGGGCATTGCCAGTTCCACGACTGTGCGCACCTCCGTGAGCCCGGCTGCGCTGTGACCGAAGCCCTCCACCGGGGAGAGATTGAGCCGACTCGCTATCAGAGCTATGTCCGGCTGTATGAAAAAGCAAAGGAGATTAAGCCGTGGGAGAGAAAAGAGCCCTAATCTTTGGCGCGATGGCCCAGGCAGACTGGTCCTTTCTCAAACCCTTGCAGGAGGAAGGCGTTACGGTATTTTGCGCCGACGGTGGCCTTTCCCTGGCACGTCAGGCGGGCTTTTCGCCCGACTACTATATCGGCGACGGCGACAGTGGTGGAGCACCGGAGGCGGGCTTGCGGGCAACGGTGCTGCCGACGCAGAAGGACCTGACCGATTTGCAGGCAGCCTGGGAGGAGGCGTATTTTCTGGGCTACCGAAAAATTTTCCTCACAGGCTGCACCGGGGGCCGGCAGGATCACCATATTGCGGCCTTGCAGCTTTTAGAGGCCATTGCCCACCGAGGCTGCGAGGGAACCATCCTCGACGGGGAGAATGAGATTACCTTCCTTGCGCCCGGGGAACACAGGCGAAAGCGGGGAGAATTTCACTATTTTTCCCTTCTTCCGGTGGATGCCGCAGTCACCTTGTCCATCTCCGGCGCAGCCTACGACTTGGATGAAAGACAGGTGTTCCGGGGCGACTCACTTTGCGTCAGCAATGCCTTCCGCGCACCCTATGTGCAGCTCACCCTTTCCGGTGGGAGCTGCTATCTGGTGCTGTCCGGGAGAACACGGCAGTAATTTTTAGAGCCCTTCGCATATAATGGTGCGGGGGGCGTTTTGTATGTGCAGAAAGAATCAGGCAATGGGCGGCTGTATGGCCGCAGCGGGGGTTGGAGCGCTTTTGGCCGTTCTCCTGGGCGGCGGCGTGTGTACGGTGCTCGTGGCGTTGGCTCTTGTGGCGGCGGGCGTAGTGCTGGCTGGAAAAAAATAGCATATTTGGAGGGGTCGTCCCATATATATGGGGTAGAACCTTCAAGGAGTGATACGATGGAACTGGATTTCCAGCAGCATAGAATTGAATATTTGCAAAATGTATTGTATGAGGTCCTGTGTCAGGAGGAGAGCGGCGAGGCCATTGTGCCGGACAGTATGCCGGATATGGAGCGAATTGTGGATAGCTTTGCCGGGGTGGTGCTTCGGGGGAAGGAGTGCCGGGATGGCCGGGTCAGCCTGACGGGTGACATTCAGGCGGGGGTGCTGTATATGGCCGGGCAGGAGGACATGCCCCGGCAGATTCCCCTCTATCTGCCCTTCTCGGTGCACCGGTCGATTCCCGGGGAGGACTGCCAGTGTGTGGCCCAGTGCCGGGTGCGCAGCGTGGACACCCGGATGCTCAATTCCCGGAAGCTGAGCATCCGGGTGGGGCTGTGTATCACGCTGCAGGTCTGGCAGCGCCGGGAGGACACCTGCTTCCGCCCGGGGGAGATATCGCGGCATGTCCAGCTAAAGTGGGCAGAGTATCCCATGACGCTTCCGGTGGAGTATGCGGAAAGGAACCTTCTGCTGCGGGATACGCTCCCCTTGGGGGCCGGACAAAGTGCCGCGCAGAGAATTCTCCATACCGACGCCCGGTGTGAGGTGACGGACGAAAAGCTCAATGGAAACCGGGCGGTGTGCAAGGGAAATCTCCACCTGCGGCTTTTGTATGAGACCCCGGAGGGAATGCTTTCCGCCTGCGAGCTGATGCTTCCATTCTCCCAGCTTGTAGACCTGGAGGGGGAGTATGAGGAGCAGGGACTGACGCTCGTGCCGGTGCTCACGGCACTGGAGGTTGCGGCGGAGGGAGACTCAGTTACGGTGGAGGCAGGACTTTGTATGCAGTGCTGTATCGCCCAAACCCTCCAGGTGCCCTTGGTGGAGGATGCCTATGCCACCCGGGGGGAGCTGAAGCCGGAGTGGCAAAGCTTTGGCATGGAGCCACGGTTAGACAGTCGTATCCTCCATCTGGAGCTGCGGCAGGAGCTTCCCGGCCAAGCCAGCGAGATTGTCCATGCCGCAGCGCTGCTGGACGCTCCTCACGCCGAGTGGCAGGAGAATCTCTGCCGGGTGTGTGTACCGGTGCAGGTGCAGGTGCTCTATCGGGATCCCCAGGGCCAGCTCCAGACGGCAAGCCGCCGCATCGAGCTGGCATCGGAGATACCGGCGGCAAAGGCCCGCTGCCAGGCTCTTGCCTGGGCAGACGGTGCCCTTTTTGCGGCCCCCGGCCCGGGCGGCATCGAGCTGCGGCTGCCGGTGGCTGCCGAGTGCCATTGGTATGGAGAAACGAAGCTTTTCTCCATCTGCGGCGGCACCTGGGAAGAAGGCAAGGCTGAAGAAGGCCCGGCCGTCATCATCCGGACGCTGG